>CALVHJ010000057.1 GCA_944327425.1 uncultured Bacilli bacterium | reverse complement strand
TAAAGATATTAATAATATGATAAAAGAGGATGAAGAAGAAGCTATACAAGTAGCTCTTAGTTATAATAAAGATAAAAGTGATGCTTTTTTAATGGATTTAGAAGAGTATGTTGTAGGAGTAGTAGCGGGAGAAATGCCGGCCTCATTTGATTTTGAGGCTTTAAAGGCTCAAGCAGTAGCATCAAGAACCTTTGCTCTTTATAAAATGAATTCAATTGATGATTATGTACTTAGTACCAATATAAGTGATCAAGTATATATTACAATTAATGATATGAAGGAAAAATGGGGGAGTCAGTTTGAATATTATTATAATCGAGTTAAAGAAGCTGTAGATAGTACGAAAGGAGAAATTCTTACTTATAATGATAAAGTGGCTTCTACATATTATTTTGCTATATCTAATGGTTATACTGATGATGCTTTAACTGTTTTTAATGAGGATAAAGATTATCTCGTTAGTGTTGAGTCTCCTTGGGATAAAAATTATAAATCTTATACTTCTACATATACGCTTAGTAAAGATAAGTTTTGTGATAAATTAGGAATAACTTGTGATAGTATTAATATTAGTAATATAATAAGGGCTGATAATAATTATGTTAGAGAAATAACGATAAATAATACGGTGTTTACGGGTCGAGAAGTTTTTAATAAGTTAAGTTTAAAGTCGACTGATTTTACTATAAATGTAAATGGTGATAATGTAAGTATTACAACTTTAGGGTTTGGGCATGGGGTTGGGATGAGTCAGTATGGAGCTTTGGGGATGGCTCAAAATGGCTATAATTATCAAGATATATTAAAATATTTTTATCAAGATACAGAAATTGTTAAAATTTAGTATAAAATAAAAAGATTTGCTCAACTTAATAGTAGGAAAGGTGATTTAAGTTGAAGCATAGGAAATTAAAAGGGTATGTATTACCAACATTGTATGTAATAGTATTAATTGTTATATTTGGAGCTGTGAGTTTAGTTAGTAGTTTAATGCAAGTTAATCCGAGTTATCTTTATTCAGTAAATGTACTTAAAGATATTAGTATGCCGGTTGTAGAAACTTTAGAGGAAGATAAACAAATTGTTAGACCTTATACTAGTGATAGTGTTAGAATTAAGACTTATTTTTATGATGTAGATGGGACTATAGAAGAACAACAACAATCGCTTATTTATTTTGAAAATACTTATATGAAAAATACGGGAGTATTATATCAAGATGACCAAGTATTTGATTGTGTGGCAGTTTTAGGAGGAACAGTTTTAAATATTAAAGAAGATAATATTTTAGGTAATGTTGTGGAAATAGAAAATACTCCTAATTTGCGAACTATTTACTATAGTTTAGGTGAGATTAATGTCAAAGTTGGCGAAGTTTTGAGTCAAGGAGATTTAATAGGTGTATCTGGCGAAAATAATATTACCGATAGCTCTAGTAATTTACTTTTTGAAGTATATTATAATGGAACATTAATTAATCCTGAAGATTTTTATAGTATGGATGTTACAACACTAGAGTAGCATAATAAACCACTTTTATACATAGAATTTATGGGGTGGTTTTTTAATTGATAAATGTAATTAAAGAAGCTAATTATATATTACAAACCAATAAAACAATTAGAGAAGCAGCGATAGATTTGGGTGTTTCTAAAAGTGTTTTACATAGACATATGAATATAGGGTTAAAGAAAATTGATTATGATCTTTATTTGAAGATTAAAAAGATTTTCTTTGAGCATAATAAGAATAAGCATATTAAAGGGGGAGAGGCTACAAGAATTAAGTATGCGTTTAAAGGGTGAAGAGTAATGAGGGAATTAGTTTTATATTTTTGTGATGATAAAATTAATATTTTATATAATGGTAGGGTAATAACTAAGAAATTAGAGAGTATAAAAAATGGTTTAGTAGTGGATAGATTAAATTTTATGGAAAGTTTTTTAGATATATTAAAAAAAGAGAAAATAAAAAGTAAGCTTTTTGGTGATAAGATATATGTTGTAAAAGATGTTTATTTTAATGAAAGAGATATGTTTTTTTTGGATACAATGTTTATTGAACTGGGGTTTATTAAAGTGATATTTTGGGATATTAGAAAAATATTAGATAATAATTATACTTATATAGGTGTTTTTAAGGATTATATGGTTTATTATTTAGATAATCCAATAGTTATTAGATTGGATTATTTTAAAGATATTTTAAAAATGATAGAATATTTTAAAGATTATTATCGTGATTATATTGTTTTATTTGGTTCTAATGATAATATTTTAAATATGAAATCTAAAATATTAAGTTTGTATTATGTTGATAATTATCAAAATTATATTACGGATAGTTTACTACAAGTAAAAAAATATGGTGTTTAACATCATATTTTTTTTGACAATATTTGGAAATTATAATATAATTACTATTAGTAAATGAGCATATGAAAATTATGCTTTTTGAGTGGTGTGGAGTGATAAATATGGTTAAATTTGTGATTGTTGATGATGAAGAAAAAGAAATTGCTAGAGTTAAGTCTTTAATTAAAGAAGTAACAAATGATTGTGAAATAGTTAGTTTTTCAAAAATTAATTCGGAACTTAAGGCGGAAATACAAAATATTGATGAGCATAAGATTTATATACTAGATATTCAACTTGCTAATAAAGTTAGTGGTATTTCTATAGCTAAATTAATTAGAGAAGTTGACTGGGAAAGTGAAATTATTTTTATAACTAATCATGATAAAATGTTTGAAAGTACACATAGAAGTGTTTATGAAGTATTTGATTTTATCGAAAAATTTCATGATTTTGATAGAAGATTTAAGAAAGCAATTAAAGAGATATTAAAAAGAAATTTTGATAATAGAATGTTTAAGTATAATGCGACAAATATCGAACTTAATTTGTATTATAGAGCAATACTTTATATTTATAGAGATACAGAGGAAAGAAAACTAGTTATAGTTACTAATAATAATAAATATAAAATTGGAATGAATATTAAAGATATTATGTCTTATTTAGATGATAGGTTTATTCAATGTCATAGATCATGTATTGTTAATAAAAACAGAGTTGAAGAAAGAAATTATAAAGATGGTTATTTTGTTTTAGATACTGGTGAAAAAGTTTATATGTTATCTAAAATGAATAGGAAAATGATGGAAAATGACTGAGTTTTTGTTATGGACTATACCGTGTTTTATTTCGACGCTTGGTTTTGCCTATTTATATTATAATTTGGTAGGTGCTGATACAAAAATAAATATATGCATTATAATTGTATTTGTTTTAGGAGTTTTATTTCTTTCAACAATAAAATATTTTGATTTAACTTTTATAAGTCCTATTTCGTATTTTCTGTATTTCCCATTTTTGTTTTATGTTATTAAATTTTCATCTCTTGCTAAGTATTTGTTTTATTTAGTAATTATATGGATATATGCAGTTTTCTTAGACCTGATTTCTATGATAGTTGTAGTTTTTTTACAATATATATTAGATTTTGATATTTACGGTTACGCTTCACGATTAATATTGTCTGGTGTGGTTTTTGTATTATATATACTGATGGCTAAAAATAAAAAGGTTAAAGATTTTACGTATAATTTATATAAAAAAGTTCAAAAGATAAATTATTTTGATTTTGCCCTTATATCATTTGCTATTTTTGTTCTTTTAGTAGGATTAGCGATATTTTTTAATCTAAATAAATTAGATATGAGCGTTTTACTTATGATTTTAATTTTGCTTATTGGTTTTTCTTTTACTCTGTTAATAAGAGTAAGAATTAATTTAGTTGAAAATAATATCTTCTTAAAGTTATTAAAGGAGAATAATGAGTTTTATCTTAAGATAGAGGATGAAAATAGAATTTTTAAACATAATTTAATGGCAAAACTTTTATCGATAAAATCTGTTTCGGGAGATAAAGCAAGAAAGTTAATTGATGATTTTTTAAAATCGTTTAATAATAATATGGATTTTTCGGTTCATATAAAAGATATGCCTTATGGTTTAAATGGTATTATTTATGAGAAAATATATCCGTATATTGGGAAAATTCATATAAAGATTGATAACAAAATAGACTTTGATATTTTTAAGAAATTAAAACCGAGAAGATATAATGTATTTGTTGAAAAAATGATCATTGCTCTTGATAATGCAGTTGAATCATGTATGACAACTACTGATAAAATTTTAATAATTAATTTATACTTTGAAGATAATAATATTATTATGGATATAAAAAATACTTTTTCTGCTGATTTAAATGTGGAAGATCTTGGCAAAATAAATTATTCAACTAAAGGTAAGAGACATGGTTTAGGTTTGTTTTCTGCATTAAGAGATAATGAAGTTAATATGTCCATGAAAATAGTTAATAGTTTATTTATAACGAAAATTGTAGCTAAGCAAAATATGGAAGAAGAATAATTAGTTAATAAAAATAGCCGTTGGAATATTTAATTTCGCAACGGCTTTTTAAAAGCACTTTTATAAAAGTTCTTCTGGGCATTCTGGTTCATCATAGATTAACCATAAAGTACGAGCATCACCAACTGATGCAGTAGCTGCGCCACTTAATAGACTAGCTAATAGTTCTAACATTTTCTTACCTCCTTTACTTCTTTATTTGTTTAAATTTATATAAATAATTTAAACCATTATTAATGCTTTTTTTTATAATACTTATAATTATTAAAACGAGTGTTGGTAAGCTTATAAGATAGGGGATTTATAAGGATAGTTTGAATTAATAAAGAATAAAGAATTATATTTTTTATGTTTGTTACATTAATTGATAAATAAATTATAGAATATATTATAACAATTATGATAGAAATAACTTTGGCTTTTAATCTTTGCTCTTTATGAATTAAAGGCCTTTTAGGGGTATCAGCGGGTGCCCATAAAATCATTGATATTAAAGATACTCCTAAAATTGTATATGCTATATAACTATGAATTAGATAGTTAGATATTAATAGAGGTATAATATTATAAATTACAATAGTTGTTATCCAACAAGCTAAATTGGATTTAGCATGCCATCCAAAACTAAATGTCCTAATACCAGCATAGAATAATATTAGTAGTAAAGTTTCATATAAAGTTTTGGTAATAATAGATATTAAAATGACAGCACTTATTTTAACTATAAGACTATAAATTCCTTCTAAGCCATATTTTAGACGTTTAATTTTTAAATCATCACATTCTTGATATTTAGAAATAAATGTTATGGATGAATCTATAAACTTTTCTTTCATATACTACCTCACTACGGGTATAATTATACCTCATTATTGTTGAGTAAAAAATATAATTTGTTTAAAGTAATTACTTATGTGTTTTAAAAAAGATAAATTATATAATATGCTTAATTCATTTTAAATTGAAGTTTAAAAATGGATTATTGAGACTTTTTAGTTTTCTTTTCTAAATAAATGTGTTATCTTTGGGGTGGTTTATAACTCAGGATATGACATTGGTTGCAAACTTTGTCGAGCGGTTTTTCTTGATTTTAAACTTGCTGGTGTGTTATTTTTAATACGAGGTAGGAAGGTGAGGTGTGATATGATCGGTAAAGTTAAGTGGTTTAATAACGAAAAAGGTTATGGCTTTATAGAGTATGAAGATCTTGAAGATATCTTCGTTCATTATTCAGCTATAATTAAAGAAGGCTACAAAACTTTAAAAGAAGGAGCTATCGTTAGTTTTAAATTAATCGAGACTTCAAAAGGCTTACAAGCAGTAGATGTATGCGAAAAAGAATTAACTACTATATAATTTAGTAGTTTTTTTCTTGTTAACGTGATATAATATTTGTAGAAGGTAAGGTGATTTTATGGAATTGAATATAAGGGGAGATAAAATAGCGGTTACAAAAGCTATAAAGGATTATATTACAGAGAAAATGGATAGGCTTAATAAGTATTTTGAAGGTGCTAGAAATATTAAAGCTAGTGTAATTATTCGAGTTAAGAATAATGAACAAATTATTGAGGTAACTGTTCCGACAAGCAAGTTTACTTTAAGAGCAGAGGAAAAGCATGATGATTTATATGCGGCTATAGACCTTGTTATAGATAAACTTGAAAGACAAATTAGAAAAAATAAGACTAAATTAAATAATAAATATAAGAATATTATTCAGCTTGATATTCCTAGTGAAGAGGAAGAAGTAGAAGATGAACAAGTTATTATAAAAAGAAAGAATATTGATACTAAACCAATGGATGAAGAAGAAGCTGTACTTCAAATGGAACTTCTAAATCATGATTTCTTTGTGTTTAAAAATGTAGATGAAGAATGTGTTTCTGTTATGTATAAAAGACGTGATGGAAATTACGGTATTATTAATGTGAAATAGAATTAGTTAACAATACTTGTTTTAAGTAGAACTAATCTCGAGTTTTTTTGAATAGAAATTAGGAAACTTTATCAGAAATGATAGAGTTTTTTTGATTTTGTGTTGATGAACTTAAAGTAAGTAGTTAAAAGATTGTTTAGACTTATTATTTTACAATAATTGATAGAATATATCCGTTAAATGTGATATAATCTTTGTTATGGATGGTGATATAGATGGGTTTTTTTAGAAAACTATTTGATACAGAATATAAAGAATTAAAAAGATTTGAGAAAATTGCTGATGAGATTGTGGCACTTGATCCTGAATATTCTAAATTAAGTGATGAAGAATTAAAGGCTAAAACAGAAGAATTTAAAAAAGAACTTGAAGAGGGAAAGAGTCTTGATGACTTAATTGTACCTGCTTTTGCGACGGTTAGAGAAGCTGCTTTTAGAGTAATAGGGGAAAAACCTTATTATGTCCAAGTTTTAGGAGGATTAGCACTTCATTTTGGTAATATTGCCGAGATGAAAACTGGTGAGGGTAAAACTTTAACCGAAACTATGCCAACTTATTTAAATGCTTTAACTGGTAATGGGGTGCATATTGTTACAGTTAATGAGTTCCTTGCGAAACGTGACTCAGAATGGATGGGAAATATTTATCGTTTCTTAGGTCTTAGTGTTGGTCTTAATATGCGAGAACTAAGTTTTAAAGAAAAGCAAGAAGCTTATAACTGTGATATTACTTATTCAACAAATAATGAAATTGGATTTGATTATTTAAGAGATAATATGGTTGTACAAGCAGATAGAAGAGTACAGAGAGGACTTAACTATTGTATTGTTGATGAAGTGGATTCTATTTTAATCGATGAAGCTCGGACTCCACTTATTATTTCTGGTGGAAGAATGCAGTCTAATAATTTGTATGTTGATGCTGATAGGGCAGTTAAAAAATTAAATGAAACTGATGATTTTGTGGTTGATGCAAAAACAAGGAGTGTGTCTTTAACAGAAGAGGGAAGTAAAAAAATAGAGAAAATATTTAATTTGAAAAATTTATATGATATTGATAATACGGCTTTAGTTCATCATTTAACCCAAGCTTTAAAGGCTAATTATGGTTTTAAAAAAGATGTTGATTATGTTGTACAAGATGATAAAGTAATTATTGTTGATCAATTTACAGGAAGATTAATGCAAGGTAGACAGTTTAGTGAGGGACTTCATCAAGCAATAGAAGCTAAAGAGGGAGTTACTATTAATACTGAAACAAAAACTATGGCAACTATTACTTTCCAAAATTTGTTTAGAATGTATAATAAGCTTTCTGGTATGACAGGTACGGCCAAAACTGAAGAAGAAGAGTTTAGAAATATATATAATATGTATGTTATCCAAATCCCTACAAATAAACCGGTTATTCGTGAAGATTTAGCAGATTTAGTCTATGCTAATCAAAAAGCTAAATATAGAGCAATTATTAATACAGTTAAAGAAACACATGAATCAGGTCGACCAATATTAATTGGTACAATAAGTGTGGAAGCGAATGAACTTTTAAGTGATTTACTTAAAAAAGCTCACTTAAAGCATGAAGTATTGAATGCTAAGAATCATGAGCGAGAAGCTGAAATTATTGCTAAAGCAGGAGAAGCGGGGGCTATTACTCTTGCTACTAATATGGCTGGTCGTGGTACGGATATTAAACTAGGTGAAGGTGTTCGAGAACTTGGCGGCTTATGTGTAATTGGTACGGAACGTCATGAATCTCGTCGTATTGATAATCAGTTACGTGGTCGGGCTGGTCGTCAGGGAGATCCTGGTATGAGTCAATTTTTTGTTTCTTTTGAAGATGATTTGATGCGAAGATTTGGAACCGAACGGATTAAAGGTATGTTAGAATCTATGGGGGTTGGGGATCAAGCAATTAGAAGTAAGGCTTTAACACGTTCTATTGAGTCGGCTCAAAAGAAAGTCGAAGGTAATAACTATGATATTCGTAAAAGCTTACTTGACTATGATAATGTTTTAAATGAACAAAGAGAAATTATATATGCTAGACGTAATGAGATTCTTGATATGGATTCTATTCATGAGAGAGTGCTTGAAACATTTAAGAATGTTGTTCATGATGTTTGTAGTGGTCATATCGAACCAGAAGGATATTTAACAGAAGCTGACAAAGATGATATTACAGAGTATGTTAATAATAACTACCTAAAAAAGAATAATTTAAAATTTGTTGACATTAAAGATTTAAGCGATGAAGATACGGAAAAATTTATTACCGATTTAGTAATAAAAGATTATGAAGAAAAAATTAAAGATGTTCCGGTAAGTGATGATTTTGAAAAAGCTATTTCATTACGTGTAATTGACTCTAATTGGGTTGAACATATGAGTGCAATGGAACATTTAAAAGAAGGTATTGGTTTGCGTGGTTATGGGCAAGTTAATCCGGTTCAAGCTTATACGATGGAAGGTTTTGATTTATTTGAAAACTTGCTTATGAGAATTGATAATCAAACTTCTACATTTCTTCTCAATGCGGAGATTAGACAAAATGTTACAAGAAAACAAACTTTGGAGGGGAAAGCAAATGATGGTAAGGAAAAAGCTAAAGCTGCCCCTAAAAGAGTAAATAAAATTGGTAGAAATGATCCATGTCCATGTGGTTCGGGAAAGAAATATAAACAATGTTGTGGAAAGAACGCATAAATAAAGGGAAAAATCAATATTAATAAA
>CALVHJ010000056.1 GCA_944327425.1 uncultured Bacilli bacterium | reverse complement strand
AAAGAGCTTTCATGTATCCTGTACTGTAAGCCCAGGAAGCACTTTCTCCTCCTACACTTTTTCCCCAAACCGGCACATGATCTACATGCATCATGCCGTCATAATCATAACGCACAAACTGCTTCATCAATTCGTACATATCCATGTAGCCATTTTCCAGAAGGGTTTCCTCGAAATAAGGCATTGTACTGCTCACGTTTCTGAAATGCACAAGCAGGACTTTCTTATTCTCTACGAAATAACGGATGTCTTCCATCACATTGCCAAACCGTTCCCCACCTTCCAGCCAGCAGCCGATGCACATTTTCATGCCAAGATACGGGCTGTTGCCGGCAAGTTCAAATGCGTGTTTATAATCTTCTGCAGATGTAATCAGATTGGAAATACCTACAAGACAATCAACCGGCGGATCATTAGGATGAAGTGCAATCTTAATATTCGCTTCTTCGCACACCGGCAGGGCACGGTCCAGGAAATATTTGAAGTTATCCCACATCTCCTCTTTTGTGTAAAGACGTCCATGAGAATAGGGCCGTTTCTCCAGTTCCCCGATATCCACAACGCGTCCGATTCCTCCGCTTGTATATTGGCTTACTTTAAACGCAGTGGTCAATACCTGATTGGGCTCCCAAGTCATATATCCCACACGAATTCCTGCTTTTCCTAAAACCCGGTTGAAATTATTATAAGCTTCAATCGCCTCATCCCTTCCAGGAAGCCCCAGATGAATTTTATCGTTTTTGCCTTTCTAAGATAGAAAAAAATGATCTTTCCGTTTTTTCAAAAGAAAATATTTTTTTAGTTATTGATGAATATAGATCATCATATTTATATGCTGATGATTTAGAGTTGATAATTACCCCTAAACAGTATTTAGATGTTTCAGTTAGACATTTAAATAAAATTAAAGAATTATTATTAGATAAGTTACATACATGTCCTAAAAGTAGATTAGATAAATTATATGAAGAAGAGGATTTGTATAAATTAGCACGACAGGCTCATTTTTTAGATGTCGAATGTGTTTATCTAGCTTATAAACTTTATTTAAGTGTTGGTTTTAATAATACTATAGAATTGCTTCAAAATAGATTTGGTAATATTAGTTTTGCAACACTTTATTTTCTTTTTTATCCTATAGAAGTAAAAAAGATGGACAATCCTAATGAAAAGTTGATCTCTTTTCTTTTTAGTGGCGAAAAACGGGATAGTGTTATGTATTTAATATTAAGTGGTAATAGTAAAGAGTTGTTTTTGAATTTTTCCTATTTTTATGAAAATTTTTTCTATTATAATAAGATGTTGCGAGGTAATTTAACTAAAAAAAGAGTAGAAGAATTACTTAAAGATCGCTTTTTAAGTTTTAATCCTATATATCCAGATGTTAGAAGAGATGTTGTTAGTGATATGGTTGCTTCTTTTGCAAAACAATATAATCATTCATATACAGATCAGGATATTCAAAATATTAATTATCATTATTATGAGGAGAATATGATAAAATTAGTATCATCTAGTATACCTCAAATTCATTTAGAAGTAGATGATTTACAGATGGATGTTCTTGCTAAGAGTGATCCTAAAATACTAGTAATGGGATATCGAAGTGGTAACTGCTTAAGAATAAATGGAGAAGCAGCGGTTCTTTTTTCCTTTTCAGTTAAAAGCAAAGACTTTAGATTAGTTAGTATTTCTTCTTCTCAGGATAATGATATAGCGATGATGCTTGTAGCTCGTAATGGTAATGTCTTGATAGCTCAAGGAATTGAAATTAGTAAATCTTATCAAGATTATTACAAGCGAAGAAAGATATATCAGGCTGCTACTTTGTTTATGAAAAAACTTATGGATGAGATGAATAAGAGTGGAGATTTAATTGTTTTAAGTGTTATGGGGTGTAGTAATTCTAATGTAACAGATTTTAATAATAACATTTTACCTTTTAGAGTATCACCTAATTTAGGTGAATACGCTCAAACTTTTTATAATGGATTTCAATTTCCTCAAGTGTTAATTGCTTGGGAAAAAGATAAAAATTATTGTGATATTAAACTTTTTTTGCCTACTCAGGAATATTATGATGAAAGAGAAGAAGTAATATGTTTAAATAAAGATGATTATGGATATCTTAGAGGGATAGTTAGAGACAGACTAATGTCTATTAGTTATCAGGCTGCTACTTATAAAAAAAGACTTTATATGCAGTCCCATCACGAAACAAAAGAAATTTATTGTAATAAAGACTGGTATTTAATTGTGTTTGAAGATGGGCAAGTAGATGGAACTTACTTAGAATATGATTATAGAGCTAAGGAAGAATATGAATTTTATTTGCATAAGTTAACTAATGATTTTAAAAGAGAGAGAAAAAATTGATTTTTGCTAATAATTCTTATATAATTAAGATTAGGAGGATTAGTTATGTTACAATTTAATATACGTAATAAACTTAGTATAATAGTTAGTAATGATTATTTAACTCCTTTTTATGATAAGAATAGTAATACCATAATTATACCTGATACTAAAATCGATTATGAGGAATTAGCATCATTTATTTTAAAATATCCCTTTAGTGATTTGAGAATATTATCTACTTCTTTAATTAATAATAAAGTGCTAGAAGCAATAAGAGATAATAATAACATTGTTTTTATTAAACTTGGTAGTATTACTGATCCTTATACTTTAACAAGAAAAGTATTTGATTTATTAAATGCTTCTCTTAGTTTATATAGTATTGATACTCAAAATGTAATAGGTAGTTATAGTACACGAGAAATGAATTATATAGCATTTTTTAGTAATGTTTATGTGGAAAGATATAAAATAATAGACATATTAACGGAAGATAATTTAACTTTTTATAATGATTTAAGTGATGAAGAAATAAAGTATTTACTTTTATATTGTAAGAAAGGTATAAATATTAATTTTAATTTTGATAATTACGAAAATATTTTAAAAATTATAGAAAAGCTACAAGGAAAAAATATAAGTTTTTTTGTAATAGATTCTAAAGCATTATTAGCTTATTCTAGAATGTTTCTTGATTTAACTCAAAAGGGTGAAGAAATTAGATTACAAAATAGTCAATCTTTGAGGGATTATCTTGCTATTAATTCTTTATTAGAATTAATGGTTAGGGATATTAAAGAAGCTAATTTAAGCTCTTATGAAAAGTTTTTAGCGGTTTTTCAAATAGTTACGCATTTTAAACCTTATCAAAAAAGTATTCATAATAAAGCGGAAGTTAGAGAACTTGAATATATTTTATTTAATCATTATATTGTTTGTGGTGGTTTTGTAAATTTGTTTATAGCTTTATTAGATATGGTAGGAATAAAGGGAGAAATGGTAGAAGTAACTTATTATAAAGAAAAAGAGGGTATAAGCTTAGAAGAAGAAGCAATTTTTTCTAAAGAAGAATTAGATGTTATGGAAGGTAATGTAGCATATCATGCCAGATTATTAGTAAGATTAGTTGATCCTAAATATGGGATAGATGGTATTTTTATATCTGATCCTACATGGGATAATGATTTAGAAGAACATTATTTTAATCATTCATTAATGACTTTTTATGAAATGGGACTTGAGAATAAAGATTTTTATGAAAGTGATTTGGATATTTTTAGAGTTAGTAGTGCGGAAGAGTTTTTAAATATTATTAAGAAAAGACCTTACGTTAAAAAGTTTTTTGTGAGTGTTATTAAGAAAATTGATTATGAATATTATAAGTATTTGCAAAAGAATTTTGATATAGATAGTTATGAGTTTTTATTAGAAATTTATAATTATATTATAAGTAAAACGAAAAGGGTGGTTAATAAAGAAACAAAATATAGGGCTTTAAAGGAAGTTTTTGATATTATTTTTAAAGATACAAGATTAGAAGTTAAAGAAAGTTTTATGAAAGAATTAGAAAGAGAAAATGAACAAAGAGAAGAATTGTATTTTAAGAAAGGGAGATAATAATGGATAATAAGGAATTATTAAAAGATTTAGAAAGTAAAATAATAGATTTAGGGAGGTCTCTTTGAAGTAGATAAGCTTACAGATGAGAGCAATAAATTACAATTTGAAATAGAACAAAGTGATTTTTGGAGTGATGTAGAGCATGCTAATAAAACTTATCAACAATTGAAATTAATTCAAAAAAAATTGAAAATATATAATGATTTAAAAGAGCATATTCATATATTATTAGAATTATTAACTCTTGGAGAAGAAGTATCTAGCACTGATATAGAAAATATAAAAAAAGAAGTAGAAGAGTTAGAAGTAGATACACTTTTAGTGGGAGAATATGATAATACAAATTGTTATTTAGAAATACATCCGGGAGCAGGGGGGACAGAATCTTGTGACTGGGCAGAAATGCTTCTTAGAATGTATGAAAGGTTTTTAGAAAAAAACAATTTTACTTATAAAATTATAGAGCAACAAATAGGTGAAGAAGCTGGTATTAAAAGTGTTACGCTTTTAATAGAAGGAAATTATGCTTATGGTTATTTAAAAGAAGAAGCAGGTGTACATAGACTGGTTAGAATTAGTCCTTTTGATGCTAATAAAAGAAGGCATACTTCTTTTGCTTCGGTAATGGTAACACCTGTATTTGATACTAATATTGATATTAAAATTAGAGATGAAGATTTAAAAATAGATGTATATCATTCAAGTGGAGCAGGAGGGCAATCAGTTAATACAAGTAATTCGGCGGTTAGAATTACGCATTTACCAACAAAAACGGTTGTTACTTGTCAAACAGAAAGAAGCCAACTTAGAAATAAAGAGATAGCTATGGAAATTTTAAAAAGTAAGCTTTATCAAAAAAAGTTAGCAGAGCAAGAAAAATTAAAAAAAGATATTAATGGGATAGTTAGTAATATTGATTTTGGCAGTCAAATTAGAAGTTATATATTAGAACCGTATAAATTAGTAAAAGATCATAGAACTAATTATGAGCATACGGATCCTTTTAAAGTATTAGATGGAGATCTTATGCCCTTTATTAAAGCATCTTTACAATTAAAAAAAAGTAGTTAAAAATTATTATTTAATTCTACTTTTTTCTTTTGGCATTTAGGACAAGTAAAAATCATGTTATTACGGGTAGTTTCTTGTAAGTATTTTAAAGATTTTCCTTAGCTACGGACAGTTTTAAACAAACCTAGTTTTTATGCGGGTTTCAGCGTACTTTAAAACAAATTTTTACGCCCATTGGACTAGAAAAAATATACATATTTCTAGTCTGATAAGCTTAATTTTAAATTACAAGCAAAAAATGAGAAAATTATGGCACACAAAAAAGATTTTCTCATTTTTTTCATTGATAGAGTTCAGTTTCCGAACTCATATATCATAAAGTTGGAAAGAAACGGGAATTCTGATGTATATAGAAGAGTTGAAAGCAAGCTTAAATAGAGTTAATCCGGCATTAAATAAAGACATTACTCTTTTCTTTACTTTCTTACCATCCACATTATAAGTTTTATGAGTTTCTAAATTAATGTTCTTATAACAGCGAGTATTCTTAGAATAATCTGCCCCAAGAATAGTTAAGTATAAAATACAAGTACAAACCATGGTATACATCGTGGTAAAAGATTCTAAACTTGCATTAGAAACTTTTTCTAAGTTAAAGCCATTTGATTTTTGGGCTTTAAACATATGCTCAATAGAAGAGAAACGATAAGAATAACTTTTGAGTGCTTTAGAAGGGTCTCCGTTGGTAACAATAATCCAAGGATCTTTAGTGTTTTCAGTAGGAGAATAAACAATAGTAGTTTTATACCGGTCATCAGTAATATAAACATCTTCATGAATAACCGAATGATATTTCCGATGTTTTAGTTTTTTAGCTTTTACTTTTTTACCATTTAAATAAACAACAATATTACCTTTTAAACGAATGGCATAGATATGGCCGAGTTTATCGATAATGTCTAATATTTTTGAAGAGCCAAACCAACGATCTGCCAAGAATACAAGTTCAAAATCAGTATTTTTAAACAATTTAGAAACTGTTTCTATTCCTTCTTTAATTGTAGTTAGTTTAAAAGCATGTTAGTGCTAATATATCTATGTTGGAAAACCTACATTTTTATTTAATCGTTTTCCTACATTTTTATATTAGCACTAACAAGTGCTTCTAGACTTATGAAGGGGATGGAATATGAGCCATTAAAAGTGGTTCAGTATAATTTTGTTGATACTGTGCATTTTGATGTTGGCCCTGATATTGTAAATACTTTTCACTTAGTTCATAAAGATTATCCTGAAATAAAAATGGCTGAAAACATGTTTCAAATTAATTATGTTCGCGTTGACAAAGTTAGAGAGCTGGGATATAATGAAAATGAGTTAATTAAATGGTTTCGATTTATAGCAGCGAATGGTTATGAAGAGAGAAGACAGATAGCTGAAGGGGATGAATTGTTTATGGATTTTAATAAATGGATCGATGAGTATGTTAATGATGATGTGACTAAAGAAGCAATGGCAAAATGGAATAAAAAAATTGAAGATAATAAGAATGTTAAGATAGCAAGAGAACAAGGCCGTGAAGAAGGTCGTCAAGAAGAAAAAATAGCTGTTGCTAAAGAAATGATCAAATTAAACATGCCTATAGAAGACATAAGCAAAATAACAAAGATTGATATCAAAACAATAGAATCCCTAAAAGACAAGAAATAAAAGTAACACAAGAGAAGACAAAATGAGTCTTCTTTTTAAATATTGATACGCTAGCCTACGTTTTTTGAAAATTTTGTGAAATTTTTACTTGACGAACATAGAATATATTGTTATAATCTAAGTCGTATGACTGCTTAGATGTGCGAGGTTGCTGATACGCTAGGCGAGGTTGTTCCAAATACCTCTTGTATTAGGGAATTTGCATGGAGCGAGTCTGTACTAGATATAGACGAAAGGAGGACATAAAATATGTCAAATACAAAGGTGAGAATTAATCTTAAGGCTTATGATCATAGATTACTTGATAAAGCAGCTTTAAAGATTGTCGAAACTGTTAAAAGAACGGGTGGAGAAGTATCTGGACCTGTACCTCTTCCAACAGAAATTCAAAAGTATACTGTTTTAAGAGCGGTTCATAAGTACAAAGATGCACGTGAACAATTTGAAATGCGTACACATAAGAGACTTGTTGATATTAAAAACCCAAGTAAAGAAACTATTGATGCTTTAACTCATTTGGATTTACCAAGTGGTGTAGACATTGATATAAAATTATAATTTAGAAAGGATTAGAGGAAAATGAAAGGAATCTTAGGGCGTAAGCTCGGAATGACTCAAGTTTTTACAAAAGAAGGAAAACTTATTCCGGTTACTGTTATTGAAGTACAACCTAATACAGTAATGCAAGTAAAAACGGTTGAGACAGACGGATATTCTGCTATACAAGTTGGTATGGTAGATAAAAAGGAAGCTCGTGCTAATAAACCAGAAATGGGCAGAGCAAAAAAAGCAAACACTACTCCTAAGCGCTTCTTAAAAGAAATTAGAGATTATGATGGTCAAGTTAACATTGGTGACGTTATAACTGCTAATACTTTTGAAGTAGGAGATGTTGTTGACGTTACTGGTACTAGTAAAGGACATGGTTTTACTGGTGTAATTAAACGTCATAATCAATCTAGAGGACCAGAAACTCATGGTTCTAGATATCACAGAAGACCAGGATCTTTAGGAACTATGCTTCCAAAAAGAGTACTTAAGGGTAAGAAATTATCTGGTCATATGGGTGTTGATACAGTAACTATTCAAAACCTAGAAATTATTGAGATTAACGAGAGTGAAGGCTACATCTTGGTTAGTGGAAATGTTCCAGGAGCAAAAAATTCAGTTGTATTCATTAAATCAGCAATTAAGAATTCAAGAAAGAAAAATCCAAAAGAAATTTTGGTTTATGAAGAAGAAATGCCAATTGTTGAGGAAACTATCGAAGTAGTAGAAGAGAAGGCTGAAGAACCTGCTTTAGAAAATGATGCAGCAGAAACTCTAGAAAGCGAAAACAAGTAAGTTTTCTAGAAAGGTGAAGCTATGAAAATAAGTGTAAAAAATAAAGCAAACGAAAAAGTTCGTGATTTAACTTTAAATGATGCTGTTTGGAATATTGAAGCAAATACTCAAGTTTTAAAGAAAATGATTAAGTTACAACTTGATTCAATGAGACAAGGTACTCATAAGACTAAGACTCGTAGTGAAGTTTCTGGTGGCGGAAGAAAACCATGGAGACAAAAAGGTACTGGTCGTGCTCGTCAAGGTAGTACACGTGCTACACAATGGCGTGGTGGCGGTATTGCCGGTGGTGTAACACCAAGAGATTATACTTTTACAATTAATCGTAAAGAAAGAGCTTTAGCTTTAAAAAGTGCTTTATCTCTTAAAGCTCAAAACAAGGAATTAGTTGTACTTGATAATATTACAATAGAGAGTTTGAAAACAAAAGATATTAAAAAATTAATTCAAGATTTAAAGTTAGAAGGTAAAATTTTATTTGTAACAAGTGAAGATAATGAAAATTTATATATGGCTACTAGAAATTTAGGCTATGTATATTGCATTTTAACTAATGAAATTAATGCTTTTGATTTAGTTAATGCTGATGTTGTAGTTTGTGATGAGGCAGCTGTTAAAAAAATCGAGGAGGTGCTTAAATAATGAAAGATTATACAGATATTATTTATTCACCAGTCATTACAGAAAAAAGTGCACAAAAGATGCAAAATGAAAATGTTTATACATTTAAAGTTGCTAAAAGTGCTACTAAAGATCAAATTAAGAAAGCTATAGAACAGGCTTTTGGGGTAAGTGTAAAAAGTGTTAATACACTAAATACAAAACCTAAAAAACGTAGAGTCGGAAGATATACAGGTATGACAAAGACTTATAAGAAAGCTATTGTTACACTTGATGGCGACTCTAAAATAGAATTATAGGAGGAGTAAGTTATGGCAATTAAGAAATATAAACCTACTACTAATGGACGTAGGGGTATGACAACACTTGTAAATGAAGAAGTTACAACTAGTACTCCTACTAAAAGTTTAACTAAAATTAAAGTTAAAACTGGTGGAAGAAATAATCAAGGTAAAATGACG
>CALVHJ010000055.1 GCA_944327425.1 uncultured Bacilli bacterium | reverse complement strand
ATCTTCAAACGAATTATATCTTAGTAAGCCAACCACTTTAGCAACGAATGATTCATTAAGTTCAGGCTCTTTTAAAAACTTAATTGTATCGCCAATTTTAATTTGTTGCCTTTTTTCATCAAAAAGTCTAATTTCAATTCTTTTTGTACCATTAAGTATAAAATTAAAATACTTTGGTTGTAATTTCATTTCATGATTCATAATCTTTGACTCCTTTTTTCATTCTTCTTTTTAAAATTAATTTACTCACTATCTTTTTTGATCATCTTTAATTAGTTCTTATAAATATTTTAAGAATTAAATGATTTATCTTCTTTATTTTAAATAAGCTATAAATAGTTAGTGAACCAATTAAATTTAATATTAAATCATCTATATCAAAACTACCTGATAAACTTAAAAATTGAAATAATTCAATAGTTAAAATAATGGCAATATTGGTTAAGATAAAAGTCTTTAGTTTATTTTGCTTTTTAAATAATAATGGGAGAAATAAGCCCATGGGAGCAAAGGCAATAATGTTTCCAAATAAGTTATAAATGGCAATATGATCCCATCTTTTTATATATTCTAAGATTGTTTTAAAAGGTATGATATTTACTTGATTTTGTAAGTACTCCCCAATATATTCATGATTAAAATTAAAAATGTTAAGTCCATTTCTACCATAGTTACTATCAAATAATGTTAATTTAATTAATACTAATATATACATAAGAAAGATTAAATATAAATAGATCTGCATGGGTTTATTGCTTTTTAAGTATTTTGATAGAAAAAGACTTCCTAAATAAGAAAAAATGGTTGTAGATAATAAAAGAACAATTGTGCCAAATTCACTAGCACTTACTCTTGGGGCAAATTCTAAATATAAATAATAGCTCAAAATGCTTAATCCTATTAAATAAAAGATTATGGAATTAATTAATAATATTTTTTTCATAAAGTATTCCTTTCAATTTTGCTTTCTTTTACTCGCCTTCTGCTACTATTATATAAGAATATTTAAAAAGTGAAATATACTAGATATAGAATTTATTGTTTTATGTAAAATAAATGTAAAAAATAAGCTATATTTCAAGCTTATCTTTGTTTTATTTCGATAATATGTTTTTCTTTTGCATAAGCTAAAAAATCTCTTATAGAATTAGATATATTATAATCCTCTCCTAGAGTGTACCAATGATAAATTAATATTTCATCATTGGGTACTAAAGGCACATTAATTTTTTTATGAGCTAGAAAAACATGCATTCTAATAGTTAGGTTAGGATCACTTGCTGCTTGTTCCGTTTGTTCAAAAACTAGTTCTAACTCATCATCATTGATGGAAAAGCCACTGTGTATTTCTTCACTAACTTCTCTTTTAGCCGCTTCAATTAAAGTTTCACCAACTTCCACTCCACCACCAATAAAGGTGTAAGAATTGGTTTTACTACTTTTTCTTGATTGAACGATTAAAAGTTTATTATTTTCAATAAAAGCAACTCCTACTACTTCTTTAATCTTCATCTTTTTTCTTACTTACTTTCTTAGGTTTAATTACTTTAACTTCTTCTAAAGACTCTTCTACTGCTTCTTCATTTCTAACATCTATAACTTTAGTACCAGCTAGAATATCATGTAAGCCTCTTCCTTCTTGCCAAAAGAGGATCATTAAGAAAATTATAATCATTAGAATAGTGTTTATACTTGAGGCAACATCACACATAGTTATAAAAGTACTTTCTTTAAAACAGATTGCTATTAACACAATAATACTAGAAATTACACCATTTAAAATAAAGGTTCTAATAAAATAATTATGTAAGCCTAGTTTTTTACCTTTATTACTTACTATTTTAATGCCTAATATTCTTTTACCTAAAGTTTGACCATGAGTAAAATAGACAAATACACCATAGTATAAAAAGGTAATAATTATTTCTCCTATAATATAAACGTAACCATTGCTATTTAATTCATATCGTAAATCATTTATTTGTTCAGTTGCTTCATTAACATCTATTTCGCCACTAGCATAGGCTTGTAGTACTTCATTATACTGATCAGAAGTTTCCATATATCCTTCATAACGAGGATTAATAAACGGAATGTATATTAAAGCTGAACAAATTAAAGTAATAACAATATAGTCAATTAAATAAGCACAAATTCTTTTTAAAGCAACATTGTTTACCAAAATTATCAACTCCTTAAACATATTATATTATTTTTAGAATTGAATGTAAAGCTATTTAATCATTCTTTTTAAACTTAGAATAGCATTTTTTTCAATTCTTGATACTTGAGCTTGACTAATATTTAAGGACTCGGCTATTTCCATTTGGGTTTTACCAATAATATAACGTTCTATTAATATTTCTCGTTCTCTTTCTTTAATCTTATTTAAACCTTTTCTTAAAGATATTAAAGCATCTTTATCACTATTTAAATCTTTTTTATCGGCTATTTGATCCATTAAATAAATAGTATCACCGCCATCATTATAGATAGGTTCAAATATACTCATTGGTTCTTTTAAGCTATCTAGAGCTTGAGCAATTTTGTATTCCTCAACATCTAGGGAGTCGGCTATTTCTTTGCTAGTAGGTTCATGGCCATGTTTATTGAAATATGATTCTTTGAACCTTAAAATATTGTAGGCTAGATCTTTAATGCTTCTACTTATACGAATACTATTATTATCTCTGATATACCTTTTTATTTCCCCAAGAATTAGAGGTACGGCATAAGTTGATAGCTTTAAGTTATATGATAAATCAAAATTATCAATTGCTTTAATTAAGCCAATTACGCCTACTTGAAATAAATCATCCATGTTATAATTTCCTTTATTAAAGCTTCTTAAAATACTTAATACTAATTTTAAATTACCATTAATTAATTCTTCTTTAGCTTGCAAATCACCGTTTTGATATCTTGTAAATAATTTAGTCATTTCACTACTATTTAGTACCTTTAATTCATTCGTGTTAATCCCGGTAATATCTACTTTATATCTTGCCAAATAAAATTCTCCTTTCCTTTTATTTATGGGAAAGAAGTTATTATTTTATTCATTTATTATTTTATTTAGAGTTTAATTTTATAAACTATATTCTTAAAGGATTAATATCTAGCTCTAAAAAGCAATTTTTATTGGTAGCATATATTTCATCTAAATCTTTTAATACTTTCATTAAATGTTTGTCAAAGCGATATTTAATAGTAATACTAAAACGATATATGTTGTTTCTTTTGAAATTAGAGGCAGTAGATGGTCCTAAAATGATACTTGTTTGATCTAAATTTTTTTCTAAATATTTTTTTATTTTAACTGACTCTGAACTTGCTTCATTATAATCTTTACTAGCTATTTTTATATTAGCTAAATAATAATATGGAGGATATTTTAGGATTTTTCTAATTTTCATTTCCTCTAAATAAAATGAATCATAATCATGTTTTTTTACAGCTAAAATAGTTTTGTTATCAGGATTAAAGGTTTGGATTATAACACTTCCCGGGATAGTACTTCTACCACTTCTTCCTGCTACTTGATCAAGTAAGCTAAATGTGCGTTCACTACTTCTAAAATCAGGTAGGTTTAAAGAGCTATCAGCATTAATTACACCAACTAAAGTACATTTAGGAAAATCAAGACCTTTGCTAATCATTTGGGTGCCAATTAAAATATTATATTCTTCATTTTGAAAGGCTTTAATAATTTTTTGATGAGAACCTTTTTTACTAGTGGTATCAGCATCCATACGAATTATTTTGGCATCTTGATATTTTTCTTTGATTATTTCTTCTAGTTTTTCAGTACCCATACCCATATAGTTTAAAGCTTTTTCGTGACATTCAGGACAAATATCATCTTTTATTTTGGTATAGCCACAGTAATGACATCTTAATGTGTTAGATGTTTTATGATAAGTTAGCGATATTTCACAATAAGGACATTTATATGTAAAGCCACAATTACGACAGGTAATAATTGTGGAAAATCCCCTTCTGTTTAAAAGTAAAATTATTTGCTCATGATTACCCAGGCATTCGCTTATCTTTTTATCTAATAATTCACTTATTATAAAGTTACGATGCTTTAGTTCCTGTTTCATATCGACAATATATACTTGGGGTAGAGGTAAGTTGTTAGCTCGTTTTTTTAAAGTAATTAATTGGTAGACATTTTTACTAGCTCTAGCCATTGATTCTAAGGATGGAGTAGCACTGCCTAAAACTAGAGGACATTTATTATATTCACTCCTTTTTAAAGCAATATCTTTGGCATGATATCTTGGGGTATTATCTTGTTTGTAAGTATCACTATGTTCTTCATCAATAATGATAATTCCTATATTAGTTAAGGGAGCAAATATAGCACTACGAGTACCTATTACAATATTTACTTCACCATTTAAGATTTTAATATATTCTTCATATTTTTCTTTATTAGAAAGCCCACTGTGAAGGATGGCTACATCACTACCAAAATTATCATAAAAAATACTTACTATTTGTTCTGTTAAACTAATTTCGGGGACTAATAATAAGGCGGTTTTTTTATTTTTTATTACCTCCTTAATCAAATTAATATAAATTAGGGTTTTGCCACTTCCTGTTACGCCGTAAAGTAAAAAAGTTTTAGTTTTATTTAAAGAAGCAATAATAGTTTGGTAAGCTGATTTTTGTTCATCATTTAAGGTTTTAGAATCATTTTTGATTTTCTTTTCTGTAATATTTTTCTTTATTATCTTTTCTTCTACAATTATATTTTGTTGTTTTAACTCTCTTAAGCTGGCATAATTTAGTTCTTTTTTATTTAGCTTTTCTTTCTTTATTAATTCGGTAAGAATTTGTGTTTTATTACTTTTTCGATGTGTTTTTATATACTCTTTTATTTCTTCTAAAGGTTTGTTTAATTTGATTAAAACTTCATAATCATTATAATCTCTTACCTTAGTTTTAACTTTTAGAGCACTAGGAAGCATGGTTTGGTAAGCGGTTATTAGGCTACACATAGTTAAATATTGAAGATGTCTTCCTAATAATAATAACTCTTTATTTAAAACTAAAAATTCATCTTCAATACTTGTTATTTCTTTTAATTCAAGATCACCTTCATAATTATTAGTTATTTTTAATACTATGCCATGAACAGTTCTATTATTAAAGGGAACTAATACTTTCATTCCTACTTTTAATTTATTTCGTAGGTCGGAAGGTATTTGGTAGGTAAAAGCTTTATCAAGTGTTTTTACAGGATATTCAATAATACAATAAGCAAACATTTTTTACCCTCCATTCAATAATATTTTAGCAAATTATTAGTTTATAATCCAGCTAAATTTAATATTAGTTAATCTTTAAATCTTTGAGCAAGTTTTACTTTTAATAATTCATCTATTACAACCATAAAAATTATTATAACAAAACAATATAAAAGTTCTATTAGGGTAATACTAGTTAAATTAAATATAGTTTTTATTGGTGTTAAAAAGATGATGGTTGCTATGATCATTAAAATTATAATACTAATATTTAATTTAGAATTATTAAATATGTTTTTATTTATAACAGGTTTTTTTATATTTTTACATGAATAAGCAAAAAATAGTTCTAAAATAATTAAACATAGAAAAGCGGTGGTTTCGGCTACTTCGGGTCCAGAAAGATGAAGGTTTAAGAAATAAACAAAAAGAATAGCTATACTTTTTAGAATAGATGAGACTAATATTTTACTTATTAAGAATGGAGTAAAAAAAGATTTGTTTTTTCTAATACCCCTTTTCATTATATCACTATCAGCTTCTTCAAAGGCTAAGGCTATAGCCGGTATTGAATCGGTTATTAAATTGATAAATAATAGTTGAATTGGTACAAAAATAGTATAACCAAATATTAGACCAATAAAAACAGTGATAACTTCGGTGATATTACCTATTAATAAATAGGTAATGACATTTCTAATATTATCAAATATTCTTCTTCCTTCTTTTACCGCCGTAACAATGGTGGAAAAACTATCATCAACAAGAATAATATCGGCAACACTTTTACTTACTTCGGTACCAGTTATACCCATGCCTATTCCTATATCACTTGCTTTTATAGCCGGAGCATCATTTACACCATCACCGGTCATAGCAACAATACACCCTTTTTTCTTCCAAGTGTTGACAATAGATAATTTATTCATAGGGCTGACTCTGGCATATACTTTGTATTTTTCAATATTTTTAAAAAGTTCTTCTTCACTTAATTTATCTAGCTCGTTACCAGTAATTGCTTCTTCTTCACTCGTAATAATGTCTATATCTTTAGCTATAGCAACAGCGGTATTTAAAGAATCTCCTGTGATCATTATCGGTTTAATGTGAGCACTTTTACATAAAGCAATGGATTCTTTCACATCAGTTCGAGGAGGATCAATAACACCGGTTAATCCTTGAAAAATTAAATCATTTTCACTTATGTTATCGTCTTTTATTTCTTTATAAGCAAAAGCAAGAAGTCTTAAAGCTCGATTGGATTTATCTTGTTCAATCTCTTTTAATTTTTCACATTCTTTTTTAGTTAGTGCTATAATTTGGTTATTTTTTTCTATTTTAGTAGAACAAGCAATAACAGAATCAAAGCTTCCTTTAGTAAATAAATATTTTTTACCATTAATTTCACTTACTACTGACATCATTTTTCTTTCAGAATCAAAAGGAATTTCGTTTGTTCTTAAGTATTTCTCTTTTAATTTGAAAGGATCTACTATTTTTTCTAAATAATTTATGATAGCTATTTCAGTTGCTTCACCAATTAAACCTTGTTCATTTACTTCTACATCATTATTTAAGGCCATGTTATATAAAAACATATTTTCAGGCATCATTTCTTCATTATTAAAAGTTTTATCATTATAATAAAGTTCTTTTAATTCCATTTTGTTTTGAGTTATTGTGCCAGTTTTATCAGTACAAATCACTTCAGTACTGCCAAGAGTTTCAACACTAGACATTTTTCTTACTATAGCTTTTTTACTAGCTAGAGTGCTCATTCCTAATGATAAAATAACTGTAATAACTGCAGGAAGGCCCTCGGGGATGGCAGCAACAGCTAAGGATATGGCAAGAAGTAGAGCTTCGGTTATTTTCATATCTTTGATAATACTTACAATAAACATAGCTAGGATAACAATAGAAATAATTATAGTTAAAACTTTACTAATACCATTTATTTTCTTTTGAAGAGGAGTAAGTTCAGGTTTGGTGTTACCTAGAGAACTAGCAATTAAGCCTATTTCAGTTGCCATAGCAGTTTTAGTGACAACGCACTCACCTTTACCATAAACAACGTTAGTCCCAGCATATACCATGTTATGGCGATCACTTAAAGGTACTTCTTCAGCTATTTTGTTAGTATCTTTTAAAACAGAGTCTGATTCGCCTGTTAAAGATGATTCATCTACTTTTAAAACATTAGAAAATATTAATCTAGCATCAGCCGCTACTTTGTCACCAGCTTCTAATAAGACTATGTCACCAATTACTAAATCTTCACTATTTAAATATCTTACTTTTCCTTCCCTACGTACTTTTACTTTGGTAGTTTGCATTTTTTTTAATGATTCAATAGCTTCTCCAGCTTTTCTTTCTTCTAAATAGCCTAAAATAGCATTGATAATAACAATTAATAAGATTATAATACTATCTAAATAAGATTCTTGATTTATATAGGAAATAATAAAAGATACGATAGAAGCAAGGAGTAAAACTATAATCATTAAATTTTTAAATTGACTTAAAAATTTAGCTAAATTAGATTCTTTTTTAGCTTCTTTTAGTTTATTATGACCATTTTCTTTTAATCTTTTCTCGGCTTCCACTTCACTTAAACCGTCTTTATTACTTTTTAATTTTTCTAAACATTCCTTACTAGTTAAATTGTAATATTTCACATAATCACCCTAATATAGACTATTAAGTCCTCTTTCTTTTTTTCTAGTTGTACCACCTTCAATATCGTAACAATCATTTATAATGAAAAATGCATTTGGGTCAAGTTCTAATATAATTTGTTTAAACATGTAATAGTCTCTATTAGGAACGACACATAGTAACATTTCTTGCTTTTTATTTGAATAACCACCTTCGGCTTTTATTCTTGTTACTCCTAATTTTAAATCATTAATAATAATATGTTCAATTTCAGCTATTTTGTTGGAATTAATAATAAACATTTTACTTTCGGATATACCAATTATTAATTTATCAACAATTAAAGAAGAAACATATAAAATTATTAAACCGTAAACTACTTTAGGAATACCAAAAACAATACCACCAAAAATGATGATAAAAACATTAGTTAAAATTGAGGCTTGACCTTCTGGCATGTACATGTATTTACAAATTATTTGCATAATTATATCACTGCCTCCGGTTGTATATTCCATTTTAAAAATAATGCCACTTGCAACACCATATAAAATACTAGTTAAAGCTACAGTTGTGATCATATCATCAAAAACAAGTTTAGGAGCTAAAAATTCACCAATAGGAGCAGTTAAGGTTATCATAACTGGGTATAAAATACTTCCAAATATATTTTTCATAGTTTTATCTTTGCCAAGAAAAATAAAACTGATAATTAATAAGAGAAACGCGGCCGTATAAATAAATACTTGATCATTCCAACCAAACAAATCATTAAAAATTATGGCCAAACTACTTGTTCCGCCGACGATTAAATCATTGGGCTTTAAAAAAGTATTATAATTTAATCCTAGTAAAAAAGTGCCTAAAATCATTAAAATAATGCGGCTAGTTTTGTTTTGATCTAATATTTTTTTTAATATCTTATGTATATCCATGTTATTACCTTTCCTTCTATTAAATTAGTATACTAAAAAAGTTTGAATGTTAATCGTTAATTTACCAGTATCTTCCAAATAAATCAATATTTATATCAAATTGTTTTTTAATAATACCACATTTAACTTCTTCACTAGTACAATTTTGACATGTAGCAACCGCACAAGTATTAGTCTCGGTATAAATAAAATCAATTATTAAAAATCCAACAAATATAATTACTAAACCAACAAATATATCTTTCATATTTTTACCTCTCATAATAAAGTCAAGTATTTTCTACAAAATTTTTAACTTTATTTTTACTTTCTAGATTTTTTTAATTAGTTT
>CALVHJ010000054.1 GCA_944327425.1 uncultured Bacilli bacterium | reverse complement strand
AACTTTTGCCTACTTATTCACATAAAAAATAAGAGATTATTTCTTTCATCTCTTATTTGGGCTGTAAATACTAACAAAAAAATGTCGAATTAGTTTAAATATTTTGAATATTTACTTCATCTTTTTAATTATTTCTTCCTTTGTTAAACCATAATTTTCTAGTTCTTTTATGGTCTCATTTAGCTTATCAACTAGCTCAGCTATTTTAATTTCTTTAGCTTTATTTATATTATCACTAATAAAAGTTCCTTTGGTAGATTTAGATATGATTAAGCCATTTTCTTCTAAAATATCATAAGCTTTTTTAACAGTATTAGGGTTTATTCCTAAATCAAAAGCTAAAGTGCGAACACTGGGGATTTGATGTCCTTTAGGAAGAAGTCCTAAGGTTATTTGCTTTTCAAATTCTTTAACTATTTGTTCATAAATAGGTTCTCTTTTTGCATAATCAATGTTAATATTCATTGTTTGACACTCCATCATTAGACATATCTTGATAAGTATTTAGTAGTCTTTTATATTCTTCGTTTTCTTTTAGACGTTCTTTATAAGTATCAAATTCTTTTTTAAAACTATCTAAATCACTAATGGTTCCGGTTATTTGTTCATTGATATAAAAACTAATGGTTGCATTATCACTTCTTTTAATTATTTTATTATCATTGGTAAAATAATTAATAAAGGCATCAATGTTACTATTTATGACATAACTAAATACATAAATATCTTCATCATTAAAAGTACTATTAACAGAAAGATCAAAATAGATATCACTGTTAATCTCTTTGTGTTTAGTTAATTTTTTGATAAATTGGTTGTTTTGAATACTGATTATTTCTTCATATAAATCATCACTTAGAGTGCTTGTAAACGGTATTACTAATCTTTCATAATCATGATTGTGATAATCATATACATATAAATAGTTTTGGGAATTTATGTAAGTAATATTATTAATATTATCTTTAATTAATTCTTTTATTTTATTTGTTACAGGTATTTTAGTGTTGTTGTATAATAGATAATCAATACTATCATAGTTAAAGTTTTGAGCTTCTTCTTGATTTTTTTGATTTACTTTACTTAAAATGGCTTGTTCTATTTCCATAGTCATATTAAAATCAAATTGGTATTTTTTATTATTACTTATAAAGGTTGCTTCGGTATAGGAATAACCATCAGTCCCATAATCTATTTTGGCTTTAATAATCATATTTATCAGATTTTCATCGGTTATTTCTAAATTGTTATAGTTATCATTTAAAATAATTTTGTCAATATGATTAATGGTTTGGCTATTATCACAAAAATGTTCATAGCTAGCATATAAACCTAAGATAATACCAAAAGATATGATGGCAATAAGTAAGGATTTTTTTAATTTATATATTTCTTTACGAGTAATTAAATCATAGACAATATAATAAATTATGATGGCAGTTAGAGATATTAACCAACCAATAAATTCATTAGTAATATCTGTTAAAACACTATAAATGATAAAACAGATAGGTATTAAGGTAATTGTTTTAACTAAGTAATGGCTAAATTCACTATGAAAATCCGTTTCATTATGTTCCATTTTTCTTCTTTTAAAAGTGAAATAGGCTATAACACCATATATTATGGATAAGATTAACATTTTTAAAAGACTGTAGGTACTATAAATAAGACCTTCTTCATTAAATAAAGCTAGTGGGGCGGTATAAATCATCGTGTTATCAGGAGTAAAATGAAAATAATATTCGTTATTAGCTAATTTTTCTAAACAAGTTGGATCATTATAACAATAATAATTAGTTGGTTTACATGCTTCACTTGTACATTGGTAGAAATTAGTGTAGCCTGTATAATCAGCGAATATATATTGGACAAAGTTTAAAAATGGTATCAAGCATATAATAATAGCAATTAGAATAAAACAAGTAATAAAATTACCAGCTAAAGTTACGGTTAGAGTTGTAACTATATAGACAAATATGTATGATATAGTCCAAAAAAGAAAATAATCAAACAAAAGAGCTATAGGAATTGTAATAGTATCAAATAAAAGAGCAAATAATCCAAAAATAAGCGTATTTATAAGCATGAAGGAAATAATGGTAAGGATTCCGCCGATAATATTGGTTAGATATATACTATGGCGACTAAGTGGTTTGGACATAACAAAGTCAACACTTCTTTTTTTAAAGACAAAACCAAATAAAGATATGGCTAAAGCAATAGGAATAATATATACACCAATATAGGTAACAATACTTAGGCTATTAAAATCTACTAAAGTGTTATTGCCTGATGATAAAACAGCAATAAAAATAATAATATTGATGATAGGTACAATACTTAAGAGAAAAGCTAATAAACCTTTGGATTTACGAATATTTTCTTTAAAGAAATTAAAATTAAATAACTTGTTCAAATTCATAACCTAACGCCTCCATTTGATAAATAAATACTTCTTCTAAAGTTAGTGGTAAATAATCTAATATTATAGGATTTAGACTTTCTAAATATTTGCGGCTATCACGACCTTCTTCGTTAATGATTAAAGTAGCAACACTTCCTACTTTTTTATAAGATAGTATTTTTAGTTTTTTAAATGTTTTTTTGTCAAAATCACTCTTTAGAGATATTTGAACTTTAAACATATTGGTTTTTAAAGTGTCAATATCACTTTCAAATAAAATATTTCCTTTGTATAATAAACCTAGGTTATCACATATGTCTTCTAGTTCTCGTAAGTTATGGCTAGTCATAATAATAGTTGTATCTTTTTTAGACATAGCCTGTGATAATAACTTTTTAAAATATTTTCTAACTACAGGATCTAAGCCATCAAATGTTTCATCAAAAAATAAGTATTTAGCATTGGTAGCTAGAGCACATAATAAAGCACATTGTCTTTTCATGCCTTTGGAAAAACTGCTTATTTTGGAATTTAGAGTCAAATGCAAAGTATTAGCATTATTAATTACATATTTTATATCAAAATTATGATATAAAGATTGATAATATAGAGCCATATCCATTAAAGTATAACCTGGATAAAAATATAAGTCATCAGGTACAAATACCATTTCTTGTTTTAATGTTTCATTATCATAGGCTAATTCATTATCAATTAGGATATCTCCTTCATCAGGGGAATATATACTATTAATTAGGCGTAGTAAAGTTGATTTCCCTGCTCCATTGGCTCCTACTAAGCCATAGATAGCATTGTCTTTGATTTGACAATTTAAGTTTTCTAAGACATAATCTTTGCCATTAAAACTCTTAGATAAATTTTTAATTTCAATCATATAACCTCTCCTTGATTGTATTATATGTACTAATACAATTATAATATACCATGTTTTTATTATTTATGCAATAAAAAAATATAAAGTTTTTAAGCTTTACATTTAAACTACACACTTATAGGAGTGAAAGGGTCTGTACTTGTTCCTGTTCCGGTAAATTTAGTTGTAGATTTTAGATTGATTTTAATATTTCGGCTGATTATTTGTTAGGTAAAATAGATAATCCTAAATATTTGGAATAGAAAAATTGACACTTAATAGTATCAATCATTCATAGCTAGTTTGGGTAACATCATATCCATAATATTCTAGAATACTTACGGCTTTTCTTGATTTAGTTCCTTTATTACATACTATAAAGTAGCTTTTATTTTTATCTAATAATGTTTTATAATTTAGTAGTAGTTTTTCATAAGGAATGTTAATACTATCAGGATGATGATATGATTCATAATCTAGAGGATGTTGGATATCTATTAATGTACCCATATTTTTGTAATAGTCTTTTATACTTATTCTTTTCATATTATCACAATGTATTTTATGACATATAAAAAATAAGACTTAGTTAATTAGCCTTATTTTTTTAGTATTCTCTCAGGATTTTTAGATCCTTCATAATAAATAACTGATGCTCCTTCATAAAATAAGTTATCTAGTTTTTCTAATGATCCTTTACAACCAGTTATGGTTTTTATAGCAGGATTAATAACTAATGTATTACGATCATTTAAAGGATATGAACCTCTAAGTATTTTAGTATCTTTGGGGTTAATAGAACCTTCTGGGGTCATTAATCCCCTATTATTTTGGTGGGTAAGGTTTAAGGCTTTTTCTAAAGGAAAAAATCTTACTTGGGTAACACCATTATGATTATGACCGGCGATACTAAGATCGATATTTTTTAAAAGATCATCTTGTTTTAAATCTAGAAATAAACTTGGATAATGGCATAATAAGGTATTATATTTTTGAGGATCTAACTTTGATAAGAAAGATAAATCTTCTCTTAATTTAGAAACACCATCTTCTTTTAGAGCATAATTATATTTAGGACTATAACCACTAATAGTATAGCCACTACCTAAATCATATGTATCATTTTCTAAAATATAAATACCAGAATAACCACTTATACGATTAATAAAGAAGTCATAAAAAGACTTACTATCATCTACCCATTCTTTATCTAAAGTAAACTTTTGATAATCATGATTACCATAAACAATAAACACAGGTAAAATTTGACTAGCATTCTTAAAAAAATCATATAATTTATTTAACCACTCATCATTTTCTTTAGAATGGAAAATATTAGTGGCATCAATGATATCACCAGCAATATATAGATAGTTATAGTTACCTTTTTCTAGCATTTCCATAATAGTATCGAGAATTTTACAGTCTTTTTCTTTAAAAATATGGAGATCTGATACTACTAAAGCTTTTTTGTCATTTAAATTATTTGTTTTAAAATTATAAGTAAATATTTTCATTAAAAATACCCCCTTCTTTAATTAGGCTATATTATAACACTTTTAAAATATTTTGTCAAAAATTGCATTAAAAAAATCCTATAAAAGGACTTTTTTAGCTAAAGAAGTCATCAAAAAATTCATCATCAGTTATAACATTATCATTTACAATAATACTATCAGCATCAACATTTATCTTAGGCTTATCTTCTTTAGAATTAGCTGTTAACTTTTCTTCTTTGGCTATGGGCTCTTCTTCTTTTATTTCTTCGGCTATAGTATTATTTTCTTCTATGCTTTTAATAGGAGACCCATTAATTGTTTCTTTAGCTTGGGTTGGCTTTGGTGGTTCGTTATTTGCTAAATTCATTGCTTGTTTTTGTCTTTCTTCTTCTTCATCAAGTTCTTTTAATCTTCGGTCAATATCTTTCATCATTTGATCAATATCCATATCCGATAAACTGCTCATTGGTTTATTAAATAAAGGATCATTTGAAAATGGTGATGGATTTGGTTTTGCTGTTTCGATAGGAGTTTGAGTACCTATAGGATTAGAACTAAATGGGTTAGGCATAGAACTAGCCGCAAAAGGATTACCAAAGTTATTGCTAAAAGGATTGGTATTATTGTTGTTATTTTCTAAATTATTCATCATTTGTTTTCTTTTTTCTTCGGTTACATATTTTTTTAAATCAAATAATTCTATTTTTTTAATTTCTCTAGTTGGGTATGCTGCTTCTTCACGTTTCATTCCCCAGTCCATTTTAAAATCAGGTTCTAATTTGGTTTTAAACGGATTTTTACGTAACCTAATAATTATAGCTTCAAATAATTTTAGTTTTTGTAAGTCGGATACGGTAACTAAAGGAGTAGAGGCAGTTTTATCTTTTTCTTTAGATTTGACTTCTCCACACATTTTGGATATTTCTTCTAGAGCAGCTAATTCGGTAGATATTAAATATACTAAATTACCACAGTTACCTTTGATAATTTCAGCGACTTCTTTGCCATATACATCATTTAATTGAGCAAAGTTTTGAATGATAAAGGTAAATCTAATGTCACGAGAACGAGCTGCACTAACCATAGAATCGACGTCTTTTAAAGGCGGCATATTTGCAAACTCATCCAAAATAAAGTTGGTTCTAAATGGTAGTTTTCCTCCATTTTCTTGAGCTACATCAATAAGCGTTTCATAACATTGTTTAATAAAAATAGTCATTAGGGAATGATAAGTTTTTTTCTCATCATGGATAATCATAAAGACAGCGGTTTTTTCCCGACCAATATCTTGCATGTTAAAATCACTATAAGCTAGCATTTCACTAAGACTTTCTCTTGATGAGAAAAGACGAATCTTTTGCCTAAAAGTAGATAAAATACCACCTTTTGTTTCATTAGGAGCATTAATCGTGTTAGAGGCAAATATATATGGACTTGATTCTGGGCCTTTTAAATTAAAATATTCTTTAATGTAATTGCTGGTGGCATAACGTTCTTCACCAATACTTGACATATAATTAATACTATTTAAGTTTACTTCTTTTTCTTTGGCATCATAAAATAAACCTAAAGCTAACCCAGAAAAGTAGTCAGCAGCACTCTTTTCCCAAAAGTCAGAGTCATTACTCTTCTTAGATTGGTCATATAAAATATTTAGAGCAACGTCATCTAAAAGTTCTGTTGATTTATCAGTGTTTCCTTCTTTATAGTATCGATATGGTAAAGTTAAGGGGTTCCAAGCATTACCATGAACTGGTTCACGAAAATTTAAAACAATAATTTTATAACCACGTTCTTTTAGGGCAGAGGCAGCATATTTGTAAATCTCCCCTTTAGGATCAGTAATAATCATTGATTCACCCTTTTTAGCAAGTAAATTTACCATTGGTTTTACAATCGTTTGCGTTTTACCAGAACCAGTAGATCCTATAACTAAGTTATGATACTGGCCATTATCTACCCATATTTCTTTACCATTGTTAATTAAAGGTATACCAGCAGCTTCTAGAGTTTCAGCTTTAGGATTAACGCGTTCAACATCAGTATCTGTTTTAATTTCTTTATCAGTACTCCATCTAGCATAACCACTTTCTTGTTTTTCTCCTATTTTAAAACCAATACCCTTACCTTTTTCCTTATTAAATATATAAGATGATACACTAGAAAATATTAAGACTAAAGCAATAATAAACATGAATAGCGTTAAAACAATATAGTCACTTGTAAAAGCTTCAAAAGGTAGTAAGCCATAAAATTCTCCTTCATTAAGAAATGATGAAAAATTTAAAACAGCTATCGCACACAAATATAATAATAATATACAATATAAACAAAATATTAATAAATCTTTCGGGGTTATTTTAAATTTCATATCATAATCCTTCCCATCACAAACTAAAAGTATTATACTACAAATTAGAAAAAAGTAAAAGATATTTAGTTTATTTTGTAGTTATAAAAGATATTAAAGAAAAAGTTATTTTCCATATAAAATTCTTCGATATTATAAGTATCTATATAAGTTTTAAAAAAATCTAACAATATCTTATATTCATTATTTTTTTCGTAATTAATTTTTGAGGCATAATAATAGTAGTAGGCGGTATAATTGTTAAATTCATCTAAATTATATTCATTAGTAAGCTGTGTTATTTCATCAGCGTATTTTTCAAAAAAAATGTCTTTACTATTTAAAGGATTTATAAATATTTTAATATTTTCATGATAACAATACTCTTCATCTAATTCTTTGGTACAAGTTAGTTTATTAAATTGATGATGAAAAAATAAAATTGAATTTATACCTATAAAAAGAATGGTAATTATGAGTAATGTTATGATAATAAGCAGAAAGCGATGTCTATTAAGAAAGTTAACTACTCTTTTTATCATTTAAACCACCAAAACGACGATCTCTATTTTCATACATGAATATTGCTTTATTAAATTCAGATTTATCAAAATCAGGAAAAAAAGTGTTGGTAAAATAAAATTCACTATAACTCATTTCATATAACATAAAATTACTTACTCTAAGTTCTCCTCCAGTTCTAATTAAAAGATCAATGGGTGGTAGCTCATGATACATATAGCGGTAAAAATCTTCTCTTGTAAAATTTGTTATATCTAAACCATTTTTTATATCTTCTGCCAGTTTTATAGCTCCATCAATTATTTCTTCTTGACCACCATAGTTAAGACATATATTTAAGATACCTTCTGTATTATTTTCAGTTTTTTCTTCAATACTATTTATAGCATTTATTACATCTTCTCTTAAATTAGTTTTGCGACCAGATATAACAACTTTTATGCCTCTTTTATTTATTTTTTCAAATTTAGTATTAAAGTATTTGACAACTAAATCCATTAGATAGTCTACTTCTTCTTGGCTTCTTTTGAAATTATCGGTAGAAAAAGCATAAACACTTAATACTTTTACACCTACATCTATGGCATGAAGAGCTAGCTTCTCTAAGGTTTTGCTGCCTTCTAAATGGCCACTGCTACGAGGAAGGCCTCTTTTTTCAGCCCATCTGCCATTACCGTCCATAATTATAGCAACATGTTTGGGAACATTCACAAAATCACCAACTTTCTCATAAATTATAACATAGATATTGCATTAAGACTATATATTTGTTATAATTTTGACATGCTGATTTAGTTTAGTGGTAAAACGGATGCATGGTAAGCATCAAAGGACTGTTCAATTCAGTCATTCAGCACCATTATGTTTTATTCTCCGTATTTACGGAGTTTTTTATTTTTACGTAACATTCTTTTTAATATTTTTGATTAATGTTAAAGTTTGGAGTTCTTTATCTTTTGTTAAAGTGCCATTATAGCATAATTCTTTAGCGTGTTTATTATACACCTCACTAACAACTTCAGTTAATTCCCAACCGTATTTATCTATAAACCGCTGAAACATAGGTAATTTATAATCCGCTATTGTTATTAATGGCTTGGTAGTACCTAGAAATTCCATAGATGCATCAATCAAACTTGTTCCTAAATGTTGTCCTCTAACTTGATCACAAACATATAATGTGCAAATTTTTTTCTCTTCTTCGTCTTTTTTTAAACATGCCATGGCTAAAATAGTATCTTTATCATCTTCAGATCTGGCAAATAAAATTTCGCTATGTGGTGTAAATATTCTAGGGATTTGTTTTTTAAAATACCATTCTTTGTAACTTGGATAATCTGTACAAATAAAGTCAGTTATATTATATATTTCTTTGCTAATTCCATAAATTTTTCTTCACTTATTTTTCCAATATAATTTTTTAAACTTTCGATATTTATCATTTTAGCCCTCCCAATAAATTCTTAGATTCTATAATATCTGTTTTTTGATTAAATTGCAATAGATAAATTTATAACACTTAATTAGTTAGGCATCTATACTAGTTCGATTCTAATCCCTAAAACTCCATATTGTTTTTGTTTTTCTTTTGGATAAAATTGCTCGAGAACACTAATTAATTCTTCTTTTGTCATAGACTTATCTGATAAAATCGAAATCTCAAAGTCTTTCGACAT
>CALVHJ010000053.1 GCA_944327425.1 uncultured Bacilli bacterium | reverse complement strand
CACTATAATCTTTATAAGCAATTTCTTCTTCTTCATTTTCTTCAGAATCAGGTATTTCCATACTTATAATTTCTTGTTCTAAATATACCCTGAAAGTTGAACCTTCACCATATTTTGAGAATACGGTAATTCTACCTCCCATTAAGTCAACTAAACTTTTGGTAATAGCAAGACCTAATCCAGTTCCTTCAGTAGTTGTGTTTTTGTCTTCGTCTATTCGTTCAAATTTACCGAATATTGTCTCTAATTTGTCTTTTTTGATTCCTCGTCCGGTATCTTTAACTGATATGTACATCAAACATACTTTGGTATCCATTCGATTTATGCAGTTTACATTAAAGATAATTTCTCCTTTATCAGTATATTTTGCGGCATTAGTTAAAACATTTAAAATTACTTGTTTAACTTTGGCAACATCACCTCGTAAAATACCGGGAAGATCAGGAGAAAAGATCATTTTAAATTCAATAGGTTTTTCTTTGATTCGTGGTAATACTAGTTTTCTTAGACCATCAAATACTTCTCTTGGGTTATAATTTTTAGGTATTATTTCAACTTTATTTGCCTCAATTTTAGAGATATCTAAAATACCATTAACAATTTCTAATAGTTGTTTTGATGCATCAACAATATCGCCGGCATATTCTTTGGTTTCTTTTAAATCATTAGCTTCAAGCATACATTCACTAAATCCTACAATAGCATTAAGTGGCGTTCTAATCTCATGGGACATGTTTGATAAAAAGTCTGTTTTGGCTCTGTTTGCTTTTTCAGCTTGATCTTTGGCTAAATTTAATTCTTTAATATGATTTAAATCAGGGTTTTCTATTGTAAAGTACATTATATAATTTATAAATGTTAAAGATATAGAAATAATTATTAAATATGGATTTAGTTGAAAGAGAATAAATATGAGAAGCATAATACCCATAACGGCATAAATAGGTATATGTCTTCGATCTTTCTTTTTACAATTTATTAAAACAATTATAATAGATAATAATAAATACAGTAAACATAAGATATAAGTTAGATAAACAGGTATACCACTAACACTGTAATTGTCGCCTTCTCTTATTGCTAAAACTTCACTAAAGATAATTAAAATTATTACAATTATATCTAATAGGGCAAAAGGAATAGCATATTTATTAAATTTTTCTTTAAATTTAGGAATTGTAATTAAAAAAGTATAGAAAAATAAACAATTACAGAATACTATCAAACAGACAAAGTCTATTTTATTAAGAAGGGGAACAAAGGCCATTTCTAAGTCACTTACGCCACCACCTGATACAAAACTTTGTAAAACCGTTACTAAAATACTATCAATTAAGATTGCTATAATCATTATTGAATACATTTTATTTTCTAGTAAATTGATTCTTTTTTTAGAAAAATAAATTATACATAGCAATGCTGAGAAAAAAATTGAGCACGCTGGTAAGAGTATACCTGACATATTATCACCAATATTATTATAGCATGTCGAAAAAAATATGTAAATAATAATTATAATAAGAAAAAATGCAGAATTTGCATTTAAAATCTAGATTGAAAATCATTTTTTTGATATTCTCTTACTAGTTTTCTAGCATATTCTACATTATCTTTGTTTTCTTTAGTAATTGGTAATTTAGCCATATTTCCATATACTTGAAGTGGTGTTATTTTATCTTTAGGTCTATAGTGAGCAGATTTTTCAATAGCAAGGTCATATCTATCTACGGTATCCATTAAATCTTGCATGTATATTTCACCGGCAGCAATAGAGTTATTTAGGCCGCGAAGAACAATCTGCCTTGTGCTTAAATCTTCACCACTTCTAACTAATTCATTATAATTCTCAGTAATTAAGTTGTTATAATATCTTTTTAGTTCATCAGTAGTCATTCTTTCTAGCTCTTGTTCTGTTTTAATTTGGGTTTCTTCCACTTTTATTTCATATTTCTTGGCATATCCGTATTTTTTCATCATTAAAGTATACCAATAAGCCATAACTTCACGATAATATTCTAAAGAAGCTTTTTCAGATAAGCCTAAGCTAGCTAAATGAATCGGATCGTCAACTACAGTATGAATAGGATTATATTTTTTATTTATCTTCTGGGTTGGATCATATACATAATGAATAACTGGTACTAAGCCAGTGTCTTTTTCGTTACTAGCTCGATATACACCAGGCCATAATTCTTGTAAAAGCTTGCCAATATCTTTATTCCAAACGCCTTCAGGAGCCCACATAATATCTGAACCTAAATCTATAGCATAGCCGATTTTATCATATGATGCTTTTTTACTACTTGAGACTTTTCGATTAACTACGGCACTTCCTACTAAAAAAGCAAGAACACCATCAAGAGTATTATAAAATTGTGGTAGGCTTCCAAATAATATGTATACAGCTCTAAGACATGCGATAACGCTTGCTAAAGCATCATCTTTAAAATGGTGATTTAGGGTCCATATAACGGGCTTTTCGGGTAAAACTATTTTGGAATCAGGTAAGGGTTTTCCGGTTTGGGGATTTATTTTTCCTTTTAATAAATCTAAATTTTGATTAGGTAAGATAGTGCCCGTGCGATAATCTCTTTCTAATAATAAATCGTTTCTGTTTTCAAAAATTTGCTTTGAACCCAAAAAAAGCGGTCCTAAAGCTTTAACTAAAGGGAAAAATATTCTTTTACGTATTTCTATACCAGATTTAGACATTACTTTTTCAGGATCATCTTCTAATAAATGGCCAAAATGTTTCATGTTGAAATTAAAAAATTTTCCAGGAACTAAGTCATCGCCAACTAAGTCAGTATAATCTGATAAATGATCTTTATATTTCATTAAATATTCTTCAATTTTTCTTATTTGCTTTTCACTTACTAGTCTAGCTCTTAATTCTTTTAATTGTTCTGTAGTTAATTTTCCATCAAAACTATTTTTATCTTGATTATTTTCTAGACATATTTGATATTCTTCTAAAGACATTTTACCCTCATGATATAATTCTTCGGCAATACTCTTAAATTCATCATAGGTAAATGGATTTGGTTTATTCATAGCTTTTCCCCCTCTAATAATTAACCAAATTTTAACATATTGCTAGTAAATTGTCAAATTACAATAAAAAATAAGTAATGAAAGAAAATAGTTTGAGATTATAATGCAAGTAAATATATTAAATGAGGGGTTGAAATGTTACAATAATTAGATTAAAATATAAATATAAAATAAAAAATAAAGAAGTGCAGAAGTAACTCTCGAAAACAAGACCTGTAGATTATCAAAGTATAGTTGAAAAAACTAACTGTGAGGTTGGATGAATTAATGTAAATTAATTCTTATGTTTTAGGGTATACTTACTATAGAAAGTAGATGATATAATGAAATTAGATGGAAAAGTAGCAATAATAACAGGTGGAGCGATGGGAATTGGCCAAGGTATTGTAAATGTTTTTTTGAAGTATGGAGCAAAGGTTATAATACTTGATAATTCAGAAAAATTAAAAAATACTATTTTAGAGCTAAACAATAAATATCCCGGAATGATTAATGGCTTTGTTGTAGATATTAGAAAACAAGATTTACTTGATGCTTGTTTTAAGGAAATAAAGAATAGTTATGGTCATATTGATATACTTGTTAATAATGCTGGGGTTTGTAAGTTAGCTAGTTTTGAAAAAATGAGTGAAGAGTTACGTGATTTGCATTTTGATATCAATATTGTTGGTACATGGAAAGTTACTCACACTTTTTTACCGCTTTTAAAAATACAAGGAGGGGCAATAGTTAACTTATCTAGTGTAACAGGACCAAGTGTAGCTGATCCGGGAGAAGTAGCTTATGCTACTAGTAAAGCAGCAGTGCTTGGGTTTACGAAAAGTTTAGCTGCTGAACTTGTAAATAGTAATATTCGAGTAAATGCTATAATGCCAGGATATGTTAGGACGCCTATGGTAGAAGGTATGGCTAAAGAATCAAATAGTACGGATCCTTTTTCGGTTATAAAAGGAATAGCTGATGCTATACCGATGAAAAGACTCGCAGAACCCGAAGAAATAGGGGAACTTGCCGCTTTTCTTGCTTGTAATGAATCTAGCTATATAACCGGTCAGGGTATAGTTATTGATGGTGGATCTACTTTACCAGAGACTAATTCAATGGGGGTATAAATATGGATTTTGATATTAAAAGAGTATTTATCTTTATAGGTTCAGCTATGATTATTCTTTTGGCTGTTTATCAAATATTTGGTAATGCTAAAGAAAAGGATGATGAAAAAATGGAAGGGGAAAGCGATAAAGTAGTTTTTGAAATAGAAAAAAGTGATGATTTAGATTTAGCTTTATATTATGAAGGAGAACATAATTATTACTTGTATGGTTTAAAAGAAGTTATGGTGACTTATCAAAATGAAAAGAAAAGTTTAAAGGAGTATTTAAATACGGGGGAAAGTATTGAAGAGTTAGTTGATGGTTTTGTTATAGCTAAAGCTAATGACGGAGGAAGTATCCTTTATAAAGGCGATGTAGTAAATGTATTAGTTTGTCATCGTTCCTTAGATAACAATACTTATAATGAGGATATTTATGTTGGGGCTTATGATATGGAATATGAAGAAGGGTTCTGTGAATAATTATGGAACTTAGTAAAGTAATTGAAGAGCGAAGAAGTATTAGACATTTTATTGATAAAAAGTTAGAAAGAAAAATAATTGAAGATATTTTGGAGCATGCTATTATGGCTCCATCGGCTCATAATAAGCAACCTTGGCATTTTGTGGTTGTGCAAGACAAGTACCAAAAACTGGATATTTCCCTTTTACTAAATGATTATAGTAGTGATCCGGTTAAAACTACTTGTGATGTAATTCGTGATTGTAGTGCTCTCGTTTTAGTTTTTGCTGATATAGAAGATGAAGTAATGGATGTTCAGTCAGTTGGGGCTTGTATTGAAAATATGATTCTTAGAGCTCGTGATTTAGATGTAGCTAGTTTATGGATTGGTTATATAATAAAAATAGAGAGTGAACTTCAAAGAAAATTTTCTTTAGAAAAAAGATTAATAGCAGCGGTTGCTTTAGGGTATACTGATTATTTTCCAAGTAAAAGACCAAGAAAAACTTTGAATGAAGTATGTTTATGGTATTAAAACTACTAAAAATTAAGTAGTTTTAATTTTTGGGAAAAATGGGTAGGCAAAATAATAAATTATTGATATAATGAAATAACTTAAAGGATATGATATATAATATGAATAGATATGAAAGTACTAAAAGAGTTAGTTTTTTAGGAATTGTAGGTAATGTTTTTTTGCTTATAATTAAGTTTATTGTGGCTATATTTAGTCATAGTGAAGCGATGATGGCTGATGCAATTAATTCGGCTGGGGATATATTTTCTTCTATTATGTCTTATATTGGTAATAAAATTGCTTGTGTTCCTAGTGACGAAGATCATAATTTTGGACATGGTAAAGCTGAATATATATTTTCGATGTTTATTAGTATTTTTATGATTATTATAGGAGCTAAAATACTAATGGATTCAGTTATGGCAATTATTGAAGGAGATAAATTTAATTTTTCTATCTATTTAATAATAGTTTGTTTAGTTACTATAATAACTAAGTTGTGTTTATATTTGTATGCTCGTAATAGTTTTAAACATCATCATAATATTTTGATTAAAGCGACAATGAAAGATCATAGGAATGATATATTACTTACTTGTGGAACATTGTTTTCAGTTGTATTTGGATATTTTGGATATTATTTTTTTGATGGTATAATTGGTTCTGTTACTTCTGTTTATATTATTATTACTGGTGTTGGTATTATGATGGAAGCTTATCATGTTTTGATGGATGCTTCAATTAGTAAAAAGGATAAAGATGCTATAATAAGTTTTATATTAGAAAATAAAAATGTAGTTAGAGTTGAAGATTTTTATACAGTACCAGTTGGATATAAATATGTGGCGGTCTTAACTATTGATTTAGATGGTAATTTAAGTACTTTTCTATCTCATGATATAGCGGATAAAATAGAAAAGGAAATAGTTAAAAGTTTTAAAAAAATTTATAAAGTTATTATTCATGTTAATCCAGTAGAAATAAGTTAGTAATTGTTTGTCTTTGTAATAAAAAAATGGTATTTATAGCTTACTTTACATTTAAAACTATAACAATATTGAAGATGGGAGATGATCTTGTCTTTTTATTCACGACAAAATATTACAAAATTATCCCCTATCTATGTTTACTAATCTAATTTATAATAGTATTTAGGGGGGAAACTTAATATGGAAAATAAATATTATAATCAGATTAAAAATTTAATAGAAAACTATGAAATAAACAGAAAAGTTAGATACATGCAAGATAACCATGAGCGACTTTTGATGAATTGGCATATAGGAAAACTGTTAGTTGAAGCTCAAAGCGGAATGAGTAGAGCTAAGTACGGGGATGGATTAATTAAGAAGTGGTCTTTAGAATTATCGAATTTATACGGGACAAGCTATAGTTATACTAATTTAAAAAATATGAGACAACTTTACAAATTATATCCAATTGGTCGCACACTGTGCGACCAATTAACATGGTCTCATTATAGATATTTATTACCAATTAGAAATGAAAATGAAAGAAATTACTATATTAATCAAGTTATTTTAAACCATTTATCAGTAAGAGAATTAAGAGAGATGATAAAGAATAAAACTTATGATAGACTATCTTATGCTGATAAAGAAAATATAGAGTTAATCACAGATAGTAATAATACTCACTTAACAATTGCAGATATGATTAAAGACCCTATAATAATCAAATTAAATAGTAAAGATAAAAGGTTAGATGAAAAAGCGTTACATAAATATATTATTGGCATGTTAGAGACTAGATTCTTAGAACTTGGTACTGGTTTTACACTAGCAGGGCATGAATATAAGATCCAAATTAGTAATCATAATTATAAGATAGATTTACTATTTTTTAATGTCAATTTAAATTGTTATGTAGTAGTTGAATTAAAAGTAAGAAAGTATCATCCCAAGGACATAGGGCAATTACAATTCTATGTTGATTATATTAACAAGAATGTAAAATTAGAGAATCATAATTCATCCATTGGATTATTAATTGTAAAGAAGAAAGATAAGTATGTCATAGAATATGTTACTAATGAAGATATATATGTTACAACTTATAAATTAATGGTATAATAATATTGGCTAATCTAAAAAAGTGAAGATGTGTCTGTCTCCGTATAACTTTAATGCTACGAACAGTAATGCTAACGTGTTCAATGTGAATTCGAATGGCAACCTCAACAACAACAACGTGAACAACACGACACCTGGTGTGCGCCAATATCCTTTTAAACTCAATATTTGGTCAAGGCTAAATAAGAAAGCATTAGGATACAAGATTGGTCATAGGTAATACCTAAATATATAATATTGATGTTTTAAGTCTAGTATTTAAAACTATTACAATATTGAAGATGGGAGTTAATCCTGTCTTTTAATTTACGACAAAACAGAATAAAACATTACAAAATTATCCCCTAAAAAAACAAAGAAATTTATTTTTACTATTAGATAACTGGAGGGTTTATGGAAGAAAAAGAATACTACAATCAAATCAAAAATTTAATTGAAAGTTATGAAGTGAACCAGAAAGTACGATTCATACAAGATAATTATGAAAAATTGCAGATGAACTGGCATATTGGACGATTATTAATAGAAGCTCAAGGTGGTACTACAATGTCATTAACTTAAGAAACTATTCAAATTAATAATTTTTTGATATACTAAGTAAAAGAGGTAAAAATGGGTTTTAAAGAGTATAATATGAACAAAATCAGAAATGAAATTAATAGTGATAATATTTATCAATTAAGCAGAAAAAATGCTAAGGATTTTACACGAAATAGAAAATTAACTTCAAAAGATTTGATATATTACTCAATTAATAATAGAGGAAAGACTACAAAAATGGAAATATACGATTATATCAAAGAATTTAATTTAGAAGAAGTAAGCGATGCAGCTATGTTAAAACAAAGAGAAAAATTAAATGAAAATATATTTAAAATATTGAATCAAAATTCTTTAAGAGATTTTTATGAACTATTTACAGAAGAAGTAAAAACATACAAAGGATATATTTTAACTGCTATAGATGGAAGTGATTGTGAAGTTCCTAATACGCCAATTACAAGAGAAAGATATAAATCAAAAGAAGGAGCAACTTCAGGGAGAGTAGCAAGAATAAAGTTATCAAATTGTTACGATATATTAAATAATTATGTTTTAGATACAGAAATCGAAGAATATAAGCATAGTGAAAATGAACTTGCAGATAGACATATGAAGAAAGTAGAAGAAATTATAAAAAAATATCCAGTTATCAGTATTCGAGATAGAGGATATTTATCTTTACCTTATATTTTTAATTGCCTTAAAGATAACAAAAAATTTGTTATTCGATTAAATAAAAGATATTTACAATTCGAACAAAATCTTATGACCTCTAATGATGAGTGGATTGATATACAATATCAATATGATAGAATGCATAGATATATAAAAAAAGATGAAAAATTATATGAACTGTATAAACAAGGAAAATTAAAAATGAGATTTGTAAATGTATTATTACCAACTGGTGAAGTTGAAACAATTATTACAAATTTAGAAAGCAAAAATTTCAGTACAGAAGATATTAATTATATATATCAGTTAAGATGGGGGATAGAAACAAGTTATGCTTATTTAAAAGAAAGCATGATGATAACTAATATATCAAGTAGTAAAGAATGCATTATAAAACAGGAAATATATAGTCAAATGATGGTTTATAATATTATGCAGTCTATAGTAAACGATTTAGAAAATAAAATTGAACAAGAAAAATATAAACACAAAATGAAAATTAACATAAATATGGCAATTGGTTTTGTTAAAAGATTTTTAGTTAAAATATTAATTGAAGAAAATGAAACAGAAAGAGAGAAATTATCTAATGCTTTGTTTAATGATATATTAAAAAATATAGTTCCCATCAGAAAAAATAGAAACTATACTAGAAATGTTGATAAAGTATGCAATAAACATCCAATTACAAAAAGAAAATCTATATAATTTACTTTAACTCGTCTTAAGTTAGTGACATTGGTGTAGGAGCTTAGGCTCTTTTTCTTTGGGTTTAAAAAATAAATAAATATTTCACACTTTTTTTAAAGACAAATCACAAATAATATGTTAAAATATTTTTAGTTATCTAATAATTTATAAAGAGGTGTAGCATAAATGGCAAAGGTAATATCATT
>CALVHJ010000052.1 GCA_944327425.1 uncultured Bacilli bacterium | reverse complement strand
AATAATATGTTAAAATATTTTTAGTTATCTAATAATTTATAAAGAGGTGTAGCATAAATGGCAAAGGTAATATCATTAGTTAATCAAAAGGGTGGAGTTGGTAAGACTACCACTAGCATCAATCTCGCTGCTGCTTTGGGTGTAGAGGGTAAGAAGACTCTTTTAATCGATTTAGATCCCCAAAGAAATGCTACGACAGGTTTAGGGCTTTCCAATGGAGATTATGAACATGATGTGTATGAAGTTATGGCTGGAGTTTGCAGTATCAAGAGTGCTATAAAAAAAACGAAATTTAAGAATTTATCTATTCTGCCATCAACAATAAATCTTGCTGGTGTAGATGTAGAATTTGTTAAAAAAATGCTTGAAGATCCTGAATTTAGACAAAATGAACAGCTTCGGAAAGCAATTGAAGAAATTAAAGATAGCTATGATTATATCATTATAGATTGTCAACCAGCATTAGGACTTGCGACGATGAATGCTTTAGTTGCCAGTGATTCGGTAATTATTCCGGTGCAATGCGAGTTTTTTGCACTTGAGGGAATTACCCAACTACTAAATTCTATTATTATGGTACAGTCTAGTATGAATCCTACCTTAAGAATAGAAGGAGTACTCTTAACTATGCTTGATGGTAGAACAATTATTGGCTTGGAAGTTATTGAAGAAGTTAGAAAATACTTTAAAGATAAGGTCTTTAATACTATTATTCCAAGATTAGTAAGATTAGTAGAAGCTCCTAGTCATGGTAAACCTATTAATGAATATGATCCGAAAAGTAAAGCAACAATGGCTTATGCCAATTTAGCAAAGGAAGTGATTAATCGTGACCGAAACTAGAAAAAAAGCTTTAGGAAAGGGATTAGAACAACTATTTTCAAATGAAGTAATTAATTTTGATAATTTTGAAAAAGAAATTGTTGATGAAGGGAAAAAAAGTGGTGGAATTACTGAAATACCTCTTGCGGATATTAGAAGTAATCCTTATCAACCACGGGTTATTTTTGACTCTGAAGCATTAGAAGAACTAGCTAATTCAATTAAAGAACATGGAGTCATTCAGCCTATTATTGTTAAAAAAGGTATTAAAGGCTATGAACTTGTTGCGGGTGAACGTCGGAGTAGAGCAGCAAAACTTGCAGGCCTTCAAACTATTCCCGCGATTGTTAAAGAATTTAACGATGTGGAAATGATGGAAATTGCTCTTATCGAGAATATCGAAAGAGAAAATCTTAATCCGATTGAAGAAGCTCGAGCTTATGAAAATATTTTAAAAATAAATAATATTACTCAAGAGGAATTAGCTCATAAATTTTCAAAAAGTAGAAGTTATATTACAAATATGCTTGGGTTACTCTCTTTACCTGATATGGTAATTAAATTAGTTGAATCAAAAGAAATTACAATGGGACATGCTAGAGCTTTAAGTAAACTAGAAGATTCTCATAAAATTGAGGAGTTAGCTTTAAAAGTAGTTCGTGATGGTTTAAGTGTTCGAGATATTGAAAAAATGATTCAAACTTTAAATTTGCCTAAAAAACATACTATTAATAGAAATAATACTTATGATATACGATATAGTATTTATGAGAATTTATGTCGAGAAAAGTTGGGAGTCAAAGTAAAAATTAATAATAAAAAAATAGAAATTCCTTATAAAGATGAAGAAGAGCTAGCAAGAATATTAGAAGAGTTAAATATTAATATTGAAGGAGAATAAGATGGATTTTTTAGAAAAGGCATTAGATTTCATTATGACTAAGCAGGTATTTGGAACTGCTATGGTAATTCTTGTTACTTTTATTCTTATTTATTTAATTAATAAAGGAATTGAGAAAATATTAATTAAAGGTAAAAATGATTTTGAAGTAAAAAGGAGAAAAACGATAATTAGATTATTTCAAAGTGTTTTTAAATATATTTTAATAGCCATTGCTATACTTGTTATTTTGGATTTTTATGGAGTTGATACTAAAAGTTTAATAGCAAGTTTAGGAATAGCGGGAGTTGTATTGGGGCTTGCACTGCAAGATACAGTTAAAGATTTGATTAGTGGAACAATGCTTATTATGGAAAATTATTTGGCGGTTGGCGATACTGTTACTTATGAAGATTTTTCAGGTGAAGTAATTGAACTTGGTCTTAGAACAACAAAGATTAAAGCTTCTAGTGGTGAAGTTATGGTAATTGCTAATCGTAATATTGATACAATTATTAATTCTTCGCAGAAAAAAGCTCATCTTTATATAGATGTTCCTACGGCTTATGAAGAAAAGATTGAAAAGGTAGAAAAAGTATTAGCAGAAGTTGTTAGTAAAGCTATTATTGATAAAGTTATTTTAGCTGATTCTTCTTATCTTGGTATTAGTAGTTTTGGAGTTTCGGCCATAAATTATCAACTTGATATTCATTGTGGGCAAAATGAACGATCTAGTGTAAAAAGAGAAATGTTAAAACGAGTAAAAATGGCTTATGATAAAGAAGGAGTTAAAATGCCATATAATCAATTAGAGGTGCATCATGGAAAAGATTTATAGTTTAAATGATTTAGTTATTATGAAAAAACCTCATGCTTGTGGAGAAAATAAATGGAAGATAATTCGGGTAGGGGTTGATATTAAAATTAAATGTTTGAATTGTGGACGGGAGGTAATGCTTGATCGTTTAGAGTTTGAACGTAAGTTAAAAAAAGTTTTGGGTGAGGAAAATGAAGAAAAGAAATCTTAAAGATAGGATAACGCTTGATCCAATAATGACTTTGCTTATTTTAATTGTATTAACAATAGTTATTAGTGGATTTTTGTCTTTGTTGGGAGTTCAAGTTACATATAATTCGGTTACAGATAATGTTACTTTTAATTATACACAAAATTTGATAGCAGTAGAATCATTGTTTAGTTTGAGTGGACTTAAATATATTTTTACGACAACTGTTTCTAATTTTGTTTCTTTTAAGCCTTTATCTAGTTTAATTATTATTTTAATTGGGATTGGGGTTATGGAAAAAAGCGGATTCTTGAAAACAATTGTTACACTTTTAACAAAGAAAGCTAAGAAGAAAACGGTGACATTTGTATTAGTTTTAATTTGTGTGCTTTCTAGTATTATGGGAGACCTTCCTTTTGTGGTTTTAATTCCTCTTAGTGCTCTAATCTTTATTTATGGACATCGAAATCCTTATATTGGTATTATTGCCAGTTATGCGGCTTTAACTGCTGGTTCAGGAATTAGTATTTTTCTTACGAGTACAGATTCAGCTTTAATGAATTATACTTTACTTGGGGCTCATGTTTTAAATAGATCATATACTTTAGGAACAATGGCTTTTGTTTTAATTATGACAGTAGCGGTTATATTAGTGTCTTTAGCTATTACTTTTATTACGGAAAATATTATTGCTCCAAAACTACCAAAATATGATTTTCCTTTAGAAGAGATGGAAAATGATTTTACTCTTACGAAAAGGCAATTAAGAGGTTTGGTTATTGCGGGATTTGCGGGTTTATTGTATTTACTATTTTTTATTTATTGTATTATTCCAGGACTTCCTTTATCGGGAGCTCTCTTAGATTATTCACAAGAGTTTTATATAGATAAGTTATTTAGTGTAGATTCTTTTTTTAGTACTGGTTTCGTCTTTGTTGTGACTATGTTCTTTGTTATTTTAGGATTCTTTTATGGAATTGGAGCGAAAACGATTAGAAATAATAAAGATTTATGTGATGATTTGGGTCATAGCTTAGATGGTATTGGTAAAACATTGGTATTGATATTCTTTGCTTCAACTTTTATTAGTATTTTAAAAAGAACAAATATTGGGGAAGTATTGACAGCAGCTTTAACTAATATTATTTCGATAGATGGAATAGGTGCTTTTCCTCTCATTATTATCTTGTTTATAATTAGTGCAATTGTGACTTTGTTTTTACCAGGTTCATCATTTAAATGGGCAATTATGGCTGGTATAGCTGTTCCGGCTTTTATGAATGTTGGCCTTAGTCCGGAATTTGCTCAAGTTATATTTAGATTTGGTGAGAGTGTAACAATGGGTCTTACCCCTCTTGCTACTTATTATGTCATTTATCTTGCTTATTTAGAAAAATATAATCAGGATGAAAAACCAATTAACTTGTTTAAAACTCTTAAATATCAAATTCCTTATAGTGTGGCAGTAGGAGTGATTTTGCTAAGTTTATTAATTGTTTGGTATATTATTGGGTTACCTCTTGGGATAGGAGGATCTATAACAACTTAACATCAGGATTCTGATGTTTTTTCTTACTTATTTATCTTTTTTTAAAACTTAATAAATACGATTTGCCAATTCAGTGATTTACTAATTAGTATTATACGTGCTATAATATGAATTGAGCAGCAGATTATTCATAGAAATATGAGGTAATAGCGAGTCGCTGTTATAAAAAATATTAGTATATTCATTTACTTAAAGTTGTTTCAATGTACCACGCTTACGCTACGTATTATTTCATAATACTATTGTACATTTACACAATTTAAGATAATTTTTCAGTGCTGCTCTTTATTAAGGTGATTTTATGTGGAAATATTTGAATAAAAGTAGAATAAAAGAATTTATTTTGTCTTTAAATTTAATTAATGGTAATAAAAGCGATGAAGATAAACTTAAACTTCTTTATACTATTAGTAATAATCATCTAAAATATTATGAAAAGAAATATATTATGAAAAAAGATGGAACAAAAAGAGAGCTATTAATTCCTAATAAGACACTTAAAATGATTCAAAGAAATATTTTACACCATGTATTAAAAGGATTAGAGGTAAGTAAATATGCTTGTGCATATGTACCTCATAAAAGTTTAAAAGACAATGCTTTGGTTCATGTGGGAGCTAAAACAATTTTAAAATTAGATATTAAAAACTTTTTTTCAAATATTACTTTTGAGCAATTATATCAAAGTTTACCTAATACAGTGTTTCCTCCCGCGGTTAAAGTTTTATTGCTAAAATTATGTACTTATAATGATTATTTACCACAGGGAGCACCAACTAGTCCTTATCTTTCTAATTTGGTTATGAAAAATTTTGATAATTATATTGGAGATTATTGTGGGAAAAGAAATATAAATTATACTAGGTATTCTGATGATTTGACGTTTTCGGGAGATTTTGATGTATTAAAATTAAAAAATAAAGTTGAAGGATTTTTAGATACAATGGGATTTAGTATAAACTTTAGAAAAACTAAAGTGCTTAGAAATTATGAAAGGCAAATTATTACCGGTGTTGTGGTAAATGAGAAGCTTAATGTGCCTAGGAAAAAGCGTTTAAAGATTAGGCAGGAAATGTATTATATTAAGAAATATGGTTTAGATAATCATAATAAGTTTACTGGTGATAATGTTACTTATGCAAAAGCTCTTGGTAAAGTTAATTATTGTTTATTTTTGAATCCTAGTAATAAAGAGTTTAAAACTTATCAAAATGAACTTAAAACGTGTTATAATAAAAGTATTAATGAGGTGATGCTATGAGTTTAAAAGCCGGTATAGTTGGACTTCCTAATGTTGGTAAGTCAACTTTATTTAATGCAATTACAAAGAAAAATATTTTGGCAGCAAATTATCCTTTTGCGACTATTGATCCTAATGTCGGAATGGTTACGGTTCCGGATGAAAGACTTGCCTTTTTAGAAGAATTGTATCTTCCTAAAAGTACTGTTCCTACTACTTTTGAATTTACAGATATTGCTGGTTTAGTAAAAGGTGCTTCGAAGGGTGAAGGACTGGGTAATAAGTTTTTGAGTCATATAAGAGAAGTGGATGCAATAGTTCAAGTTGTACGATGTTTTGATGATCCTAATATTACTCATGTTGAAGGGAAAACTGATCCAATTCGTGATATTGAAATTATTAATGTGGAGCTTATTTTGGCTGATTTAGAGATTATAGAAAATCGTCTTAATAAAATTACAAAAAAAGCAGAAACAACGAAAGATAAAGAAGCAGTAGCAGAAGTAAGGGTGCTTACTAAGGCAAAAGAAAATTTAGAGAAAAATATTTCTCTTAGATTAGTTGATTTTTCAGAAGAAGAAAAGATGCTGATGAAAAATTTTAGCTTTATCACATTAAAACCACTTATTTATGTTGCTAATGTATTAGAAGATGATGTTGTTTTAGGTGAAAATAATTATACCAAATTGGTGAGTGAATATGCAAGAAAAGAGGATACGTCAGTTATCGTTATGTGCTGTAAGATGGAATCAGAATTATCTGAATTAAATGACGATGATAAGAAAATATTCTTAAAAGAACTTGGTATTAATAGTAGCGGACTTGATCGTTTAATATTTGCTACTTATTCACTACTTGGATTAGAAACATTTTTTACAGCAGGAGCTGACGAATGTCGGGCATGGACTTTTAAGAGAGGAGAAAATGCTAAATCTTGTGCCGGTTTAATTCACTCGGATATTGAAAGAGGTTTTATTAAAGCTGAAGTTATGAGCTTTGATGATCTATATCAGTATAAAAGTGAATTAAAAGTAAAAGAAGCAGGTAAACTTAGACTTGAGGGAAAAGATTATTTAATGCAAGATGGAGATATTGTTTATTTTCGCTTTAATGTTTAGATAGGGGAAAATGGAGGCACTATTAGATTGTGATTTGGCTTTATTTACTAAATTATGTTATAAATATATTTAGAACTTATGGGGAAATCAAGAAAATTATTTATAAAGATAAATAAATTCTTTTAGTTAATCATATGATTAGTATGATGCTAAAAGAATTTTTTGTTGATGAGAATATTACTATTCCTTTTAAATTGTTTGGTAAAACTCATTGGTTTTTGATGATTTTGGTTTTAGTTGGATTAATTTTAGTTTATATTAAGCGAAAAAGAATTTATTTGTTTCCTAAGACTTGTAAAAGAAAAATAGTTGTTATATTTGCGATTATTCTATTACTTAATATGCTTACTTTATATATTTCTTCTTTATGTTATCAAACATTTGATTATAAAACAATGTTACCATTTCATTTATGTTATTTGGCTAATTATTTTTATATTTTGGCAGTAATACTAAATAAAGAAAAGTGGTATCCATATATTTATTTTCTTTCTTTTTTAGGCCCTATTCCCGCGATTTTATTTTTTGATGTTCCGAGTGTTTTTGAATCTTTTAATTTTTATTTGTATGTTATTAGTCATCATTTGTTAGTAATTATGGGTTTATTCACATTTTATTTGTATCCAAAGAAGGTAAATTTTAAATATCTTATAAAATTGTTTATGATTTTAAATGTTATTTATTTTTTAATGAAAATTTTTAATGTTTATTTTGATACTAATTATTTTTTCTCGGAGGAAATACCACCATTTATTATAGAATTACTTCCATTTTTAAAGTATTTTCCGGTAGTTATTATTTTAGAAGGAATGGAAATAATAATTATAGCTGTGTTATATTTATTTTTTAAGAGTCAGGATGGTTTACTTAAAAGTTAACATATGTTATAATATAGATATAAGGAGAGATGAGATGAATCAGTTATTGTCAAAAACATTTTTGTGGATGTTTGTGGGGTTATTTGTTACTTTTTTGACTGGGTATATTGTGTCTATTAATGAAAATATGGTACTTTCGATTTTTGGAGGACCCTTCTTTTGGTTAATTATCATTTTAGAGTTTGCTTTAGTTATTTATTTTTCGGCTAGAGTCCATAAAATGAAGCCTATGACAGCGAAGATATGTTTCTTGTTATATTCATTTGTAAGTGGTTTAACTTTTTCGAGTGTATTTATAGGTTTTAATGTGGGAAGTGTTATGTATGTCTTTTTAATAGAAGCGGTTGTATTTGCAATATTTGGAGCGATTGGCTATTTTATTAAGACTGATTTAGGAAAGATTAGTACCTTTTTATTAATGGGTTTACTTGCTTTAATTATTTGTGTTATTGTTAATATGTTTATTTGGAATTCAACTCTTGATTTAATTATTTCCATAGTAGCTTTAATAATATTTTTTGGATTTACAGCTTATGATATTCAAAAAATGAAGATACTTAGTAACACAGGAATAGATAATGATGTAGTGGCAATTAATGGAGCTTTTGAGTTATATTTAGACTTTATTAATATATTTTTACATTTATTATCTTTTATAGGGGACGCTAAAGATTAGAGTTCCTTTTTTTTAAAATAATGCATTTTTGGTAAAAAAAAGAATAATTACTTATTCCATCTTCTAGTATGTTCTACTTTTTCCCATTTTACTTCTTTTTTTAAGAAAGCTTTAAGAGCACAGGGTACATAAGTTGAGAAAAATAGAGGACTAAATAATATTGTTTTCTTTTGCATGGATTCTGACATATTAATTTTATCTTTATCTTTTAAAATAATGTATGCAGTCATGAAAGCAAAGAGTATATAGGCTAACATTAATATTAATATGATTTTCGTAAAACATAGTTTGGTTAAAGGATTTTTAAGACTATTTACTTTTATAATGGTTAATATTTGATTTAAGATATAGATTATAGCTCCAATTATCATTAGTATATATGGTTTCATACCGCTTATTTCGTTTATTATCGAACCGAAATTAGGATTATTTTTAAGTAGTTTTCTAAACTTAGGAATATATTTTTTTCTAGTAGAAAAATAGCCTTTAATCCATCTAGTTCTTTGATTAATTGTATTTTTATATTTTATTGGTTGTTCATCATAAAATATTGCATTTTTATTATATACACTTGTTAAATTGTGTTCAATAGAATAAAGAGTTAGTTCATAATCTTCGGTAAGAGAATGAAAAGGGAAAGACTTCCATTTTTTTATTAATTTGCCATTTATGTATAATCCTGTACCTGATAAAGTAACATTTCGTGATTGTTTGTTTTTAGTTTCATTACCATTAGAGTTTAGAAAGGCAAAAGTAATACCGGAACAGGCTGATATTACTGAGTCGTTGGCATTTTTGAGATTTCGGTATCCAGTAGCTATATCATAACCTTCTTTATATGATTTTTCCATTTCTAATAAAAAATTTTCGTCTAGAACATTATCGGCATCTAAAATAAAATAAGCATTGTAATATTTTTTCTTTTCTTCTAAATATTTTATTAGTTCATCTATGGCATAACCTTTTCTTTTTAGATCTAGTCTTTTTCTAATGAAAATGGTAGATTTATATTTTTTAGCGATATCAACGGTTGGGTCACTTTTGTCTTCAACAATTATATACACGTCTTTCATGTTTATTTTTTTGGTTTGTTTAGTAATGCTTATTAACAAATCTTCAATTACTTTTGATTCGTCACGGGCAGGTATTATAATACAAAAATTTGTTAATTCTTTTCTTTTTTCTTTGGGAAAATTGTTGTTTATTC
>CALVHJ010000051.1 GCA_944327425.1 uncultured Bacilli bacterium | reverse complement strand
GGTAATGAAGATGTGCTACCCTGGGGAGAAGAGCATGCTTCTTACAGGAGATGCAAGTAAGAAGGTGTTTAAACGGCTGATTCGTGAAAACCCCAAGGCTATATCAGCTTATTATTTAAAAATGCCGCACCACGGGAGCAAGCATAATATGGATGAAGCGATTCTCGACAGTATTAACCCCAGAAGCGTAATTATCTCTCACAATAACGGACGGTTCGGGAAAGCAAAAGATTCACATCCGAATCAGGAAGTGCTGGATATGCTTGCGGAAAGAAATATTAAGCTTCTTATCACTAATGATGTCATAAAAAATGGGATAAGGGTCATGAAAAAGGAGCGGCATAAGAAAGATGATCTTGTGGAAATCAGATGAGAGGGAAAGTTTGTAAAAAAGGTGCGAAATGTACAGGGGTATAGAGATGTTAATACGGACGGGATTGTTGAAAGTGCATCCGAATATGACAGCCGGAAACTCCCATCTCAGGACCTGATGTTTCAGCAAATGGCAGAAAACTTCTGAGCGCATGGGAAAGGCCGTAAGAATGCAGTGGAGAATTTGACAGAGTCAGGCATTTTAAATCCGAACGGAACACCAAAGAAAAAGATATGGGATTAAAGGACGGAAGTTTATGGAAGATATATGGGGAGCATCTGCCACAGGTACAAAAAGAAGCTATATTTCAATGAGTATATAGGTGGGCTCTACACCATCATTTGCAAAGGCAAATTTACACTGTTCCAGCAATATGACAGATGTTGTCGAAAAAACCCGAATATGCTATTATTAGTGTTGGTGCTAAAAATAGTTATGGTCATCCTAATAGTAGTACTTTAGAATTATTAGAAGAATATACGAATAATATTTATCGGACTGATATAAATGGCACAGTTATTATTAGAAGTGATGGGGTTAATATTGAAGTTGAAAAAGAAAGGTAGAATTTTTATGAAGGTTATTATTGATCGTTTTGAAGGAGATTATGCGGTAGTAGAATTAGATGAGGGGAAGTTTCTTAATATGCCTAAAGAGTTAGTGCCGTTTGCTAAAGAGGGGGATGTTATTAAAATTACAGTAGATCATGATGAGACTAAAAAAAGAAGTGAGCATATTACTGATTTGATGGCCAACTTGTTTAAAGATTAACTTTATGATAGAATATGCTTGGTGGTTTTAGTGTTTGATTATTTTAAACTTATTTTAAAGAAAAAAGAAATACTTAGAAATTATGAATATCAGTTAGATGAGTTAGAATCTATATTTAAAAATATAAATGATAAAAAGATTAGTTTAGATAGAAACATTGCTTTTGAATATATTAAATTAAATAAATTAGAAAAGAAAGAGAAAGAAGCAGATTGGTTTTATTTAGTTAGTATGATTTTATTAATTTTAGGTGGTCTTTCTTTATTAACTTATCCTTATTTAAATATGATATTTACTAAGTTTATTAGTTTATTAATTGTAATAGGATTTAATATTGGTAGTTTTTTAGTTATATATGGAACATACAAGAGTGTTTTTGCTCTTAATAAGCTAGTTTTTAGAAAAGAGATAAGTAAGCAAAATGAACTTATTGATGATTTACTTTTAAAAAAGAGTGAAGTTAATAAAGAAAGTATGTTAGTTTATGATAGAAAAGAGGAATTGCAAAATAAAATACAAACATTAAAAATAGAAGTAGAAGAATATGATATTACTTTTAATAAGTTAGTTTTAGTATTAGATAGAATATTAGCTAAACAAATAGATAATAATATAATAGATATAGATATAAAAAGAGAAAGATCATTTATTAAGGAATGATTTTTTTGAGTGAGTTGGATTATCTATTTTACCTAAGAGGTAGTCAGCACTAATGTTAAATTTACTAGAAATAGTGTATAAAAAGGGAGTTGCTATAAAGTTTGTTCCTCGTTCATATTCGGTAATGGTGGTTCTAGAAATATTTAAAATTTTTGCTAATTTTTCTTGGGTTAAATTATTATCTTTTCTAAATTTCTTTAATCTTTCTTTAGAAATATCTTTGTTAATATCTTGTTTTATATTTTTATAAGTTTTATTATTTGAAAATTTAAAAATATAATCTAACGAAACACTAAAATAATTGCATAAAGTATTTAAATGTTTTATGGGGATTAGTAATTCCTCTTTTTCGTAATGACAGTATGTACCACTGTCTATATTTATTAAAGCACCAACTTCTTTTTGGGTTAATCCTGCTCTTTCTCTTAAATATTTTAACCTTTCATTATATAACATATTTATCACCAAAATAATTTTCTCATGAATAAAGCCAACTACATTAATTCATTGGAAAATAATGACATTTTTCTTGACTTTTGCCATATACAAGCTTATAATTTAAATATAAGCTAGGAAACTCATCATTTATGATAACCATTTTTAATGTTTTTATAAATGAAGTAGAGCTTCACAAGAAAGAGAGTAAGTTTATGAAATTCGAGATATTAAAAAAAGATAATCTAAAGAGAAATATTATTATTGGTGGTTGTGTAGTCTTAATAATAAGTGCGGTAATACTTAATTTTAGTAGTGCTAGATATAGAAGTACTGCTAGTGTACCTATAGTAGATAGTGAGGTAAATTATGTAAGACCTGATTTAAATATAGTAGCAATAGTAGTAGATGGTGTAAGTACTAATACAATGCCAGAAGGTAATTATAAACTTTTAGATACTAGTTATTGTACGATAAATGGAGAGGATGCTAATGTAACACTTTCTTGGGATCAAACAACGCAAATGTTAACAGTAACACCATTTACAACAAGAGGGACAAAATGTTATTTGTATTTTGACGAATTAATTGGCTTTACAATTTCTCAAATGTTAGCAGGATATACAAAATCAACAAGAACAGATTTTTCAACTACTGTAACTAGTACTACGACTGGAGCAATATATGAGTCAGCAGATACTACTCAATATGATAATGATGGAGAAGTATATTATTTTGCCGGAAACCCAACCGATAATTATGTATATTTTGCGGGATTTTACTGGCGAATCATAAGAATAAATGGTGATGAATCTATTCGCTTAATCTATCAAGGGACAACAGCTGATGGAAATGGTCAAATCACAACAAGTGCTTATAATAGCTCATCAAATATAAACGAATATGTAGGGTTTATGTATACTGTAGGAAGTGTGCATGGAAGTGGAACAAGTAGTACCATTAAGGAAGAACTAGATAAGTGGTATGAAGATAATTTGTTATCATATGAAAATAATATTGATACCAATGCTGGATTTTGTAATGATAGAACACCAAGTACAAGTACTTCAAGTAGCAATGGAGAAGGAGGAACTGGAACAACATGGACTTATTATGGAGCATATATAAGATTAGAAAATGATAGTCCAACTTTTAAATGTAGTAATGAATCTGATTTATTTACTAGTTTATTAAGTAATAAAGGAAATAAGTCATTGAAATATCCTATAGGTTTAATTACTGCTGATGAAGTAGTTTTTGCTGGTGGCATGCTAGGAGTAAGTAATGTTAATCAAAGTTATTACCTATATGCAGGAGAAGATTATTGGACAATGTCTCCTTCTTACTTTGGCGCTCCTGTTAGTTATGCTCCTTTCGTTATCTATGTTAATTCATCTGGTAGGCTCAGTCTTGAAAGTGTGTATAACGTATATTCTGTTAGACCTGTTATTAATCTGAAGGCAAATACTCTATTTACAGGAAGTGGAACAAATAGTGATCCATTTACAGTTGTTTCTTAAGAGCTTAAGCTCTTTTTCTTTTGTGCTAAAATAAAGCTATTCTTCATACATTTAAATAGGTGAGGGCTATGAAAAAAATAGTAGTTTCTTTCTTACTTTTTATTATACTACCGATGAATATCTTCGCTATTAGTGCTGATAAAGCTGTAGTAATGGATTTAAATAGTGGAAGAGTGTTATATGATTTAAATAAAGATGAACCACAATTAATTGCTAGTATTACGAAAATAATGACTTGTCTAATAGCTATTAATTATAGTGATTTAGATAAGATAGTTGTTGTTGATGAAGATATACTTAAAGCTTATGGATCTAGTGTTTATTTAGAAGTTGGTGAAGAAATTAAATTAATTGATTTATTATACGGGTTAATGCTTAGAAGTGGAAATGATGCCGCGATAGCTATAGCTAATACTGTTGCGGCCTCAGAAGAAGCTTTTGTTTATCTTATGAATGAATATGCTAGTACGATAGGGATGAATAATACTAAGTTTGTTAATCCTCATGGTTTGGATAGTAATGGGGTAGGAAATGTTTCAACAGCATATGATATGGCTCTTTTAACAAAGGTAGCAATGCAAAATGAAACTTTTAGAAGTATTTTTGGAACGCAAGAGTATCAAGCCACTAGTAATTTGAAAACATATAATTGGGAAGGAAAAAATAAACTTTTTTCAATGTATGAATATACAACTGGTGGTAAAACTGGATATACTGATGCTGCTCATAGGACTTTAGTTACAACGGCTTCACGGGATAATAAAAATTTAGTAGTTGTTACTTTAAATGATGGTAATGATTTTAATGATCATAAAAGTTTATATGAAACTTATTTTGATAAATACATGAGTATACTAGCTATAGATAAAAATAATTTTAGAATAGATGAAGATTATTATGAAGATGTAGAATTTTATGTTAAAAATGATTATTATGCTTTAGTTACTAAAGAAGAAAAAGATGATTTAAAACTTAATGTTACTTTGTTTAAATATGATGATATTTATGAAGGAATAAAGATAGGGGAAGTTAAGGTTATGTTAGGAGATACGCTTTTACATACGGAAAGTATTTATGCTAAAAAAATAGAGGTTAAAGAAGAGAAAAAGAAAGATGGCTTTTTTTCAAAGATAATTAGGTGGTTTTCTAAATGGTAAATGTAATATGGGTGTTTTTAATATTAATTGCTATTATTTATTCACTTTTAACGGGGCAAGTTGATACGATTAATAATGGGATTCTTACTCATGCTAAAACGGGTATTAATTTAATAATGGAGATGATGCCTTTAATAGTGTTGTGGACCGGTATTATGAAGATAGCTGAAAAATCAGGGTTACTTCAAGTATTTGCTAAAGCACTTAATCCAATTCTCCGAAGATTATTTCCTGGTTTACCCAAAACACATAAAGCACTGGGGTATATTGCTTCTAATATAGGAGCTAATATGCTAGGACTAGGAAGTGCTGCTACTCCCTTTGGCTTAAAAGCTATGGAAGAATTACAAAAAGATAATCCAAAAAAGAATGAAGCAACTGAGGCGATGATCACATTTTTAGTTTTAAATACGGGAGGAGTTACTTTAATTCCGACTACAGTTATTGCGCTTAGGATTATGCATGGAAGTATAAATCCTACTGAAATTATTATTACGAGTATTTTAGCAACAGCGGTATCTAGTATTTCGGGTTTATTACTTGATTATTTTATTAGAAGGAGGAAAAGATTATGAATTTAATTAGTAAAATTGTAATTCCTCTCTTTGTTTTATTTATTATCTTTTATGGTGTTAAAAAACGAGTAAACGTTTATGATTCTTTCTTAGAAGGGGCTAAGGAAGGACTTATTATGGTATTTCATATTACTCCTACTATAGTAGCTATGGTTTTTGCAGTTAATATATTTTTAGATAGTCATTTTATTGATGGAATATTAGGATTTTTAAAGCCACTATTTGATTTTATTAATGTTCCAATAGATATTCTTCCTATGGCTATTTTAAGACCAATATCAGGTACAGCATCGCTTGCTATTATGAATGATATTTTTACTAATTTTGGACCAGATAGTTTTATTGGGAGGCTTGCTAGTACACTTCAAGGATGTACGGATACTACTATTTATGTATTAGCTTTATATTTTGGAAGTATTAAAGTTACTAAGACTAAATATTCTTTACCAGTGGGGTTATTTGCTGATTTAATGGGTATAATAGCGGCTTTTGTAATAACTTTTATTTTCTTTGGTTAAAATGAATTAATAGATAATAGTTTAAAAGCAAACTCTTTTTTCGACAGAACTTTTAGGTTTGATGTGTTATATTATATTTGTGATGCATATGAAAGAGAATGTTAAAATATTTTTAGTAGCGTTAATTATAGGAATGACGGTTGCTTTTTTTCTTTCTTTTAAGTTTCAAGATGAAGTAGTATTTGCTATTAATCCTAAAGTAACTATTTTTTATGTTGGAACTTATAATGATATAGAGGTAGCTAATAAAAAAAGTGAGTCTTATGATAATAGTTTGATATATGAAGATAATGGTGTTTATAAAATAGTTATTGGTGTTTATCATGATGATAGTGCTCTTTTGTTAATGAATAGTTATTTTCGTGATTTGGGTATTTCTTTTTATCAGGAAGAAATTAAAGTAGATACGACATTCTTAAAAGAAATTAGTAATTATGAACTTTTAATTAAAGAAAGTGAAAATAGTTATTATGATAATATTAATACTTCTATTTTAGAGTTATTTAAGGAATATCTAGGGAAAAATAATTAATACTAATAATGGTGTATACTTATGATAAAGAAAAATGCTTTTATTATAGCTTTATTAATTATATACATACTTTTTTTAGCTAAGGATCATATTTTTGGTTTTGTAGATAATACTAGTAATTTAACTAGTAGGGTTTTTAATGATAAACTTGATTATTATAAAAAAGAATATGAAAGTATGCAAGAATTACTTAATATTCCTTATGCTGATTATCCGGTTATTTATAGTAGAGTAATACTTAGAGATATCTATGCTTTTTATGATGAAATAGTAATTGGTAAAGGAAGTAGTGATGGTGTTAAAAAACAAGATTTGGTTATTAATGAATTAGGGGTTATTGGGATTGTAAAAGATGTAAATAAACATAGTAGTATAGTAGAATTATTAACTAATAGTGATTTAGAATTGTCGGTTAAGATAAATAATTCTTATGGTATTTTGGAGAGTTCTGATAAAGAAATTATTGTTAAAAATATAAAATTGGATCAAGAAATAACGGTGGGAGATGATGTTTATACATCAGGACTTACTAAAATACCTGGTGATATTTATATTGGTAAAGTAAAGGAAATAAAGAAAGATAATTTGGAGTTAGAATATATAATTAAAGTAGATGCGATTAATTATTTAGAAGATATAACTTATGTAGCAGTAATAGGTGAGGCGAAATAATGATATTTTTAGGTTTAGATTTTCTTTTGTCTTTTTTTAGTGATATTCCTACTTTCTTTGTTTTATTTAGTATTTTACTTTATCCTAAGAATAAAATATTTACGTTTTTACTTATTCCTTTAACTATTGATTTATTAATTACTAATACTTATTTTTTAAATACAATATTATTTGGTCTTTTGTTTTTAATGGTTAAATATTTAAAAATTACAAAAACTAGTTTTAAAAACTTTTGGGTTTTAATAACCCTTGTTTATTTATTATATGTTTTTAGTTTGGGATTAATTAGGGGGTATACATTATTATATTTATTTAGATTTATACTTACTAATTATTTTATTAATTTAATTTTTTATGTTCTTTGTTATAAAATATTTTTTCCATACATAAAATTATCTAGGTGATAGGTATGCATGATGATATTAATGATATCATTCGGAAGAATAAGCTTAAAAGAGAAAGATATGTTGATAGAACTAGAAGTGATATAAAGATTAAAGAAGAATTACCTAAGAATTTAAAATATGTGAAAGGACTTATTTCGAGAACTTTAATCGCGATTATTTTTGTTTTAGGAAGTATAATATTTACAAATATAAGTGATGATAATAAATTATTGTATCAAAAATATGTGCTCCAAGATTCATTAGAATTTAGAAAGATTAATGAATTATATCAAAGTTTGTTTGGAAGTGTAGATATAACTAATAAGGATAAAGGTGATGATGCCGAGGTTGTTTTTGGTAGTATTACTTATTCTAATATAGAACCTTTTAAAAATGGAGTTAAACTTACAGTAGGAATGAATGAGGTAGTAAATGTTATTACAAGTGGGATAGTAGTTTTTATTGGGGAAAAAGATGATTTAGGTAATACGATTATTATTCAAGGCAATGATGGTGTAGATATATGGTATTCTAATATTACGGATAGTGATATTTTGGTTTATGATTATGTAGAAGCGGGAAGTATAATAGGTACTAGTAATGGGGAAGATATATATTTAACTATTAATAAAGATGGTGAGTTTATGAATTATGAAGAATATCTTGCATCTATTTAATATACATACATCTACTTATTTTTTTATTCTTTCTTTTTTATTTACCGGTTTAATTAAAAATATTATGCTTATTTATTTTATTGTTATATTTCATGAATTAGGTCATATTTTTATAATAAAAACACTTGGATATAAAGTACTTAGAGTAGATATTTATCCTAGTGGAGGAGTAACAAAAATTGATAAAAAGATTAATACCAAACTTTCTCATGATATCTTTATAGCTAGTTTTGGGATTGTTTTTCAAATTATTCTTTATTTTATTTTTACTTTTCTTTATTCTTTATCTTTTATTAGGAGTAGTACTTATGAGTTGTTTGTAACTTATAATATAACTATACTTATATTTAACTTACTACCTATTATTCCTCTTGATGGTTATCAATTACTTAGATCTATTTGGGAAATATTATTTCCTTATAAAAAAGCTTTTAAAATTAGTTTAGTAATTAGTGTTATATCTATATTACTATTTATTACTTATAATCAAATATTATCTTTAAATAATTATCTTGTTATTAGTTTTCTCATCTTTAAATTAGTAACAGAATTAAAGAATTTTAAATATCAAAATATGCGTTTTTTATTAGAAAGATATTTAAATGATTTACCTTATAGGAAAATTAAAAATGAGAGTATAATAGATCTATCATTATTAAAAAAAGATACATATCATTATTTTAAGAAAGGTAATACTTATGTGAGTGAAAAAAAGGTTTTAAATAAAAAATTTTCTTTACTTTAAATATTATTTCCTTTATAATATTCACTTAAGGTGGGATAAATATGAATTATAATTTAAGACAATTAGTAACAACAATTGATAAAGATGATGGCAAGCTTTTAAATACTTTGATACAACTTAAAGTGGTAAATTTGAATGATGCAGTTAAAGAAGTACTAGAAACTAAAAGTGCTAGGCATATTTATAATTTTGCTTATTATATTAAGAGATCTCCAAAAAAAGAACTAGCAAAGGCTTTAATAGCAACTAAAAATGCTGAATATATTTATTCGTTTGCCCGTGATATTAAAGGAAGCACCAATAAAAGAATTAGCAGAAGCAGAAATGAAAACAGGGGATGCTCAATATATTTTTATGTTTGCCCGTAAAATTAAAGAAGCCCCAATAAAGGAATTAGCAGATGCTTTAATTGCAACTAAAAATGCTG
>CALVHJ010000050.1 GCA_944327425.1 uncultured Bacilli bacterium | reverse complement strand
CCCCTAAAAGCATATCAGCAAATTCCCTACTAAAAGCTTGCGTTATAAAATCACTAATAAAATGTAAGTCAAAATTAAATATTGAAGCAATATAAGTTAATATTGTAAGAGTCGGCACTATTGATAAAACAAAAGAAAAAGCAAGGTGTCCAGGTAAAACCTCCATTTCTGGCTTTTTAATAATTTTTAAAAAATTTTTAGTCCCCCTTCTTAACTTTTCACGCATTCTCTTCCTCACTCTTCTTCTTTTGTTTTTTCATATCATCTGTAGCTTCTAATATAGCATCTTCTATTGTCTTAACATTATCCAAAATCATTGAATAACCAAATTCAGCCCCATATTCATAAGGTAACTTCTTAAACTCTTTATTTAACTTATGAATATAATTAGTAACTTGTTTTTGCGTAAAACCAACTAAATAAATCAAAAATTCATTACCATCAGTTCTCATAATATCACTATTATCAAGCTGAGTTTTAATCAAAATATTTGCGGCTGCTCTAATCTGTTTATCTCCTTCTTCATAACCTAAAGTATCATTAATAAACTGAATATTATTTAAATCAATTACAATCATAGTTTGTGGATAAACTGTATTATTATTCCAATTATGAATATATTCATTAAGATAATTTCTATTTTTAAGACTAGTTAATTGATCAATAAATTTCATCTTATTATCTTTACTTATTCTCTTAGCAATCTTTATTCTTTTACTACTCTTATAAAATATAATGAAAATAATTGCAAAAACAAGTAAAGTAAGTAAAATATATTTAGCTATAGTTCCAAGTATACTACCAGTTCTAACTGTCATCGCATGCGAATACATTCCATCATAGATAACTTCATTATTATCTATAACCATTGCATATTTACTAAACAATTTATAAAATGCACTATCAGTTCTTGATTTAAATTGATATGTTTCATTTAAAGAACCACTATATCTTTCTGTATAATTAGATAAATTACTTCCTGAATACAAATCAAATATATTTTTATCTATAACAATAATTTGATTATCGCGATTAAGTCTTTTTAAATCTCCTTCATCCTCATAAGTAAGAATATCAATACCCTCTATACTTTTTAAATAATTATGCAAATAACTATTTTCTTCAACATAAACATTATACCCAACTAAACTTTTTATACTGTTAACAACTAAATGATTCTCATTACTAGCAATAACACTATATCTAACTACAATATTTGAATTAGCTTCATAATAATTATCACTCAAATTATAATAATTAAAATATAAATCCACTTCATTATTATTTATAGCTCGCTCAAATCTATTTAAATTACGATATTTAGTATAATTAAACTCTATATCACTAAAGCTACTAAATTCATACAAATACATAGCAATAATACCACCATAATTACCACTCATAATTACTTCATAAGGACTATTATTAATAAATCCATAATTATAAGTAACACTACGCATAGCATCTACTTCTGTTTCACTAATTTCTAAAGAAGATGTAAACAAATTAAATTCTTCTCTTTTTAAATAGGCATCTAAATTTTCTTGATACCAATTATTATAATATTTATTCATAATACTAGTTAAAGCATCATCATTTCCCCTAATTACATAGTAAAGCTTAATATCAGACAAATGGTATATAATATAATAATCATTAGCAAGTATCTCATCTAAATATATACTTAAAGGAACTATCATATATAAGATATCATCACCTGAGACAAAAGCATCAAGTAACTCTTCACCACTTTCATATTGCGTTAGAGAAATACCATTTACATCGGTTAAGTAACTACTTATATATGAGGCATCTTCACTTATAACTCCTACACTTTTTCCCACCAAATCATCATTACTTGTAAATACTTCATATTCCTTACTTACTAATACATAATGATCATCATAAAAAACCAGATCATCATCATTTAATGATTTAGTAATTCCTAAAGTAAGACCACTAACATTTTCGCCATAATTAAAAGTAACGGGATTAATATCTAACTGATATTCTCTTTGAAAATCATTTAAAAACTCATAAAAAACTCCCGTTCCTGTATTACCAAACAAATTAACATCATTTACTACATTTACATTTTGAACTGTATTAATATTATTATTTATCCATCTTCTTTCACTCGCTGTAAGCTTATTTTCATCGGTTAAAACTCGATAAGAGACTAAACCAATAATAACTACTACCAGAATTATTACAATAGTAATAATCACACTTTTTTTATTTTTCATAAACTACCTACTCTTCTGTAACATTTTCCTCAAATGAAGTATTATTATTCCAAACAATACCACCACTACCACTTACATTTTTAGCTCCCATAATCTTGAATCCTTCTGCTTCTTCGGTATCATCTGCTTCTATCATATATTCTAAATCATAAAAACTTAATATATCCTCACCAAAATAATCTAGACTAGCTAACGCTATACTTTGTCCTTCCACTAAAGTTGTTGTCGGTACAAAAGTAATATTTATATATATAACTTTTCCACTAACTCTAATTGTTGCACTATCAACAATTTCACTTTCTTCTATTTTCGAAATTACCTCTTCTTGCATACCATTATCAAAAGAATGATCTTCTATACCTTCTAATCTATCTCCATATTTTGAACTAGAATCCCCCACAAAATAGGTTATTACTACAACCGAAATAGCAATTAAACAAGCAATCAAAATAAAGAGTAAAACCAATAACACACTGTTTTCTTGCCATATTTTTTTCAATTTTTTCATATTTTCACCTTCCAGTTAATTAATTATATCATTATTTAACTAATATGACAATTTATAATTAGTTGACAATGATTGTAAATAAAAATTGTAAACAGTTTACAAACTATCTACAATTTCTTTGAATTTATCTTCATTCCAAATAGTTATTCCTAACTCTTGTGCTTTAGTATACTTACTTCCAGGTGCATCTCCAACTATAACTACATCGGTTTTTTTACTAACACTATCTACACATTTACCCCCAAAAGATTCAATTAAAGTTTTAATTTCCTCTCTACTCATAAAACTAATAGTACCCGTAATAACAAACTTTTTATCGGTTATATTATCATTTACTTTTGCTTCTTCCCCTAAATATTTCATATTAACCCCCATATTTTTTAGGGTTTCAATAAGTTCTAAATTACTAGCATCGCTAAAATAAAGAACAATATTTTGAGCTAAAACATCACCTATATCTTTAATAGCAATTAACTCTTCATATGTTGCCACCTTAAGTCTATCAATATCTTTAAAAGTAGCCGCTAAAAGTTTAGCATTTTTAGAACCAATTCCAGATATTCCAAGGCCAAATATAAGTCTTTCCACACTATTATTTTTACTTTCTTCAATAGCCAAAAGTAAATTACCTACTTTTTTTTGACCATAACCTTCAAGTTCTATAATATCTTCCTTATGTTCATGTAAACGATAAAAATCGGGTATATTCCGAACAAATCCTTCATTATAAAAATCTTCAATTATCTCATTACCTAAGCCATCAATATTCATCGCATTCCTACTAGCATAGTGTATTAATCCTTCAATATTTTTCCGCGGACAATTATCATTTACACAAAAATAATCAACATTACCTTTTTTTACCAACACACTACCACATATAGGACAATTATTAATCATTTTAAAAGGTTTTTCCGTCCCAATTCGTCTATCCGTCTTAGCTTCCACTACTTCGGGAATAACATCACCAGCTTTTTTAATAGCAACAATATCCCCTATTCGCAAATCTAAAGCTACACAATAATCTTCATTATGTAAAGTAGCTCTTCTAATCGTTGAACCCATAACTATTGCTGGTTCTAATACCGCATTAGGAGTTACTTGTCCAGTACGCCCTACCGTAAATTTAATATCAATAAGTTTAGTAAGGACTTCTCGAGCCGGAAACTTATAAGCTGTTGCCCATCTAGGATATTTCACCGTTGAACCAAGTTCTTGTTGCATTTTAATATCATTAACTTTAATAACGATACCGTCTATTTCATAAGGAAGATCATCTCTTTTATCAGTATATTCTTTTATAAAATCTAGTATTCCCTCAACATTCTTTACCAATTTTGAAGCCGGATTAACTTTAAAACCTAAGCTATGCATATATTGTAATGCTTCATAATGTGTATTTATTCCATAATCTAAAGGATTAGGTAAATGATATATCCAAGTATCCAAATGTCTTTTTTGTGCCACCTTAGGATCAAGTTGTCTAATAGAACCAGCCGCCGCATTTCTTACATTTTGAAGTTTAACTTCACCATTTTTTTCTCTTTCTCGATTTAGTTTTTCCAAAGTAGCTTTGTTCATGTATATCTCCCCACGAACCTCAATATCGATATCAAGCCCTAAATCTAGAGGAACAGTCTTTATTGTTTTTACATTATGAGTTATATCTTCGCCAATAATACCGTCCCCACGTGTCGCTGCAAACTTTAATTTTCCATGTTCATAATGCAGGGAAACACTTAACCCATCTATTTTAAGCTCACAAACATATTCTGGCTTAAAGTGTGCATTTCTAATTCGCTGATCAAAATCTCTTATTTCTTCTTCATTAAAGACATTAGCAAGACTTATCATTGGAATAGAATGTCTTACCTTGCTAAATTTATCTATTGCTTCTCCCCCAACTCTTTTTGTTGGACTATTAGGATCTTGATACTCTGGATATTTCTCTTCTAAATCTATTAATTCTCTTAAGTATTTATCATATTCTTGATCAGTAATAGAGGGATTATCCAAATTATAATATTCATAATTAGCTTTATTTAAAATATTAGTTAATTGTACTATTCTTTTTTTTATATCTTCCATCTTATTCCCAAAGCTTACTTGGATACTCTCCTTTACTAACAAGCTCATTTATTGCTTTTTTTAATCCCTCTAAATCTTCTTTATAAGTTATTCCAAACCAAGAACTATCCGTTTTAATATTCTTTAAAACAATTTTTCCTTCTTGTATTTTTTGTTCAACCACAAGTGGCAACAATGCTTCACTTTTCAAAATAACTTCATCATCTTGTTTAAAAAAATCATTAAAATATTCCTCCAAAAAGCCAAAAAAACTATTTTTAAAAGCAAAAATATTCATCGAAACTTCTTGATCTAAATCTATTTTAAAAGCTTCATCTCCATTTAAAGGTTCTGCTAGCGCATAACCATCCTTAGTAGTTATCTTACTTTCCACTAATCTAGTAATATTATCATCTTCTAAAAAACACACTGCTCTTTTCACACTTCCATATAAAGAAGCCGTTTTAATATAAGGGAATGTAATTGAAGCATAAACGTTTTCTAACGTACTACTATCTAAAAAACGACTAGCTTTTCTATACGTATCATACCCATAAAAATCATCAGCATTAATAACCGCAAAATCTCCTTTTACATACTCTTTCGCACTAAGTACGGCTTGTACTGTTCCCCAAGGTTTCTCTCTTTTTTGGGCAAGATATTTTTTACTCGGTATATCATTTATATCTTGAAAAGCATAAGCTACCTCTATTTTATCTTCCAATCTCTTCCCAATCGTTTCTTTAAATACATCTAAAAGTTCTTTTTTTATTACAAATACTACTTTACTAAAACCAGCTCTTTTTGCATCATAAACTGAATAATCAATTATAAATTCACCATTCGGCCCCACTGGTTCAATTTGTTTTAAACCACCAAAACGGCTTCCCATTCCTGCCGCCATAACTACTAATGTCTTTTCCATATATCCTCCATCTTTCCTTTATTATAACATGCTCTAATTATTAGTCAATTATTTTTAATTTATTTATCACAACTTCTTTAAACTCTTATGATTTTTCAGCAATTTTCTAATTCCAAAATTTTTAGCAAAAGCAATATTTACAAACTTATCATCTACATCTAATACTACTCCTTTACCATAAATCGTATGCATAACAATATCCCCTTTTTGATAATCTACATCTAAATTGCTATACAATTCATCTTTATTTAAGACCTTTTCTTCTTTAATTCCACTATTAACTGTTTCTAAAACATCTCCTTCTATTTCATTAATAAATCTTGAAGGAACATTAGCAGTTGTCTTACCATAAAGCATTCTTCTTTTAGCATTTGTTAAATATAATCTTTCTTTAGCTCTTGTAAAACCTACATAACAAAGTCTCCTTTCCTCTTCAATTCCCGCATCACCTTCAAAAAAAGCATTTTGATGAGGAAATATCCCTTCTTCCATACCTATAATAAACACTACTGGAAATTCTAGTCCTTTAGCACTATGTAAAGTCATTAGGGTAATAACATTATCATCATCTTGATGTTCGGAAATATCCGCGATTAAACTAACTTCTTCTAAAAAATCATTTAAATTAACTGAACCCGTCCGAGCTTCATAAGATGCCGTAATACTCTTAAACTCCATCAAGTTTTCAAGCCGTAAATCCGCTTCTAAAGAATGTTCTTGTTCTAATTCTTTCTTGAGTCCACTTTTTTCCAAAACAACATCAATTAATTCAGTTAAAGATAAATTAAGAGCATCATTCTGTAATTCTAAAATAATATTCTTAAACTCAAGCTCTTTTCCTGAATCTATAGCTTCAAACATCGATAATCCTAAATCATCAGCTCTTCTTTCTAAATCAAGAATACTTTTATTACCTATTTTTCTTTTTGGAGTGTTAATAACTCTTCTTAAACTAACATCATCATTCGTATTATTAATAAGTCGCAAATAACAAAGTAAATCCTTAATCTCTTTTCTATTATAGAAATAATAACTACCTACTACTTTATAAGGAAATCCATTTTTAAGCAAAACTTCCTCTACATTTCTTGATTGAGCATTAGTCCGATAAAATATAGCTATATCTTGATAAGTATATCCTTCATTTAACAATTTTTTTATTTCATCCACAATTAAAGCTATTTCATGTTTTTCATCATAACTACGCATATACTTAATTTTAACACCATCACCTAAAGTACTATACAAATCCATTTCTTTTCTTTCTTTATTATTTTTAATTACAGAATTAGCTGCATCTAAAATGTTTTTTGTACTTCGATAATTTTGCTCTAATTTAACAACTTTTGTATCTTTAAAATTTTTCTCAAAATCTAAAATATTTCTAAAATTAGCCCCTCTAAAACCATATATAGACTGACTAGGATCTCCTACCACAAAAATATTTTTATATTTATCAGCTAAAAGTCTGCTTAACTTATACTGTACCTCATTAGTATCTTGATATTCATCAATTAAAATATATTTATAATGTTCTTGATATTTAAGAAGAATATCCTTATCTTTCTTAAATAACTCTACTGGTAACTTAAGTAAATCATCAAAATCAACAGAATTATTTTTTCTTAATAATCTATCATACTCATGATATATCTCTATTACTTGTTTTTCAACAGGCGTATTAAAAAACTTATCCATATCTGCATCTGTTAATAATTCATTTTTAATAAAACTAATTTTATTACGTACAAAATAAGGACTTACTTCTTTAATATCTATTCCTTTTTCTTTCATAATCTTCTTAATCAAACTTAAAACATCATCACTATCTAAGATTGTAAAATTCTTATTCATTCCTAAAGCTTCAATATTTTTTCTAATTATTTTAAGCCCAAAAGAGTGAAAAGTACCTACAAAAACATGATTATCCGGAACTAATACATTTAGTCTTTCCCTCATCTCTTTAGCCGCTTTATTAGTAAATGTTATAGCTAAAATATTATAATCACTAATTCCTGATTCAAGAAGATAAGCTATTCTAGTTGTAAGCACTTTTGTCTTTCCTGAACCTGCTCCGGCTATAACTAAACATGGACCATCTATATGCCTAACCGCTTCTAATTGTTGTTCATTTAACTTATCAAACATACTACTATCACCTTCATTATAATTATACCAAAACAAGTGTATGAAAAAAAGTAACTTTACACTTTTTATACCACCAAAAAACATTAACCACATTGTTATTAACAATTTAAAGGTTAATGTTTAATTAAAATATTAATATTTTCAATATATTTAATAGTTTTGGATAATCAAGCTAAAGTAATGCAAATGTAAATTATTTACATACATTTACGTTTTGTTTACACTCAAACGACCACAAATGGATCATTAATTGTTCCATTTCCTGTTATTGTGTTATTAGTTGACAGGTTTATTACTGGGCGCACACCAGGCGGCGCGTTGTTCACGTAGTTGCCGTTGAGGCTGCCATACGAAAACACATAGTACACGACAGCATGACTGCCCGCAGCACTAAAGCTATACGGAGACATGGTCCAGTAATAATTTCCTGTATATAGATAATAACCATAATTAGTTGTACTTTTTTTTCCTCCTGCATACATTACTTCATCTGCTGTTATGAGTCCTATCTTTGTTTGATACAGGTCATTACTATTACTACATTCATATGTTGGAATTCCATTACTGATTCTTTCAGATGCCGCATAGTACCGCGTACTTCCGGTTGATACCCAACTTCCTGATCCACTTTGTAATTCTCGATCATTGCAGAATCCCGCACTCGCACTACTTACTATTTGGTTATCATAACTTTGCAGGTTATCTGTATACCATTGATCTAATACCTCTTTTATTGTACTATCTTCTTCAATACTTGGATTCTCACTTGGTCTTTGATATCCTTCAGAATATGTATATCCTACATATTCACTTCTATTATAATTTGGTGATGCATTAAAGGCACTTGTTCCAATTTGAGTATAATCTGTACTGCTATCATTATAGCCATTTGCTAGTACTGTCTCTTTCCCTGCTCCATCTACTTCTGCTTTTTCTCCACTATAGATTATCCTTATACTTCCATCTTCATTTATTCTTATTATTCGCCAATATTTATTGGCAAATACTAAATAGTTATTTTCCACATCTCCTCTATAGTAGTATGTTGTCCCTTTACTTGTTGTTTCTTCATATATTCCTACTGTTTCCTCTCCACATGTTCTTGATGTTCCATTATATACTTTGCTTGTACAACTTGTTTTACTAAAGTCTGGTGTATCTAAGTTTACTTCAATTTCTCCTAATACTGTATCTACTATTTTTGTTGTAGAAGTCTCAAAATACAAATAACATTTTGTTCCTCTAGTTGTAAATGGTGTTACCGTTAACATTTGAGCTGTTTGATCCCATTCTAGTGTTACATTAGCATCCTCTCCATTTACTGTACAATAACTAGTATCTAAAAGTTTATAATTACCTTCCGGCATTGTATTAGTGCTTTCTCCATCTACTACTATTGCTACTGCATTTAAATCGGGTCTTACATAATTAACTTCACTATCAACAATAGGTACACTAGCTGTACTTCTATACTTGGCTCTCGTAAAATTTAGAACTACCGCACTAATTATTAATACTACAAAAACACCAATAATAATATTTCTTTTTAGATTATCTTTTTTTAATA
>CALVHJ010000049.1 GCA_944327425.1 uncultured Bacilli bacterium | reverse complement strand
TTCGAACCCCTGCGCCGATTGCTCGACCTCCCGGTTTTCAAGACCGGTCCCTTCAACCAGACTTGGGTATTCCTCCACTTGCCGGGTAACAAAGCCATTATAGCAAAGATATTTTAGCATGTCAACCATATTTCAGTATTTTTTTCACTTCTTAATACTAAATATAATCATATTTTTAAAAATATTTCCTAAAAAATAACTAATTTTTGAAAAAAAGACTTGAAAAAGAGAAGAAAACATATTATACTTAAGAAGTCTTATTAATTAAGACAAGTGCCTGCCCAAGTGGCGGAATAGGTAGACGCACAGGACTTAGGGCCTCTTACTAATGAATGGAAGGCCTTGAGCACTAGTCTAGAAATAGATTATGTGAATTTGCTCAAATTCGGGGAAACCTTACAGATAACGCTGATGGCAATCCCGAGCCAAGATTTGCGGAGGTAACTTTGAAATTAAAATATTCAAAAGATGTATTAGAAAATATTGTGTCTAGTTCCAAAAGTAAAAGAGAATGCTTATTAAAACTAAAATTGAAGCCTTATGGTGGAAATTATCGCATTCTTGATAAGTACATAAAAATATACAAGTTAAATACATCGCATTTTCTCGGCCAAGGTTGGAATGTGAATAATAGTCCTGCTGATATAAAACCGATAGAAAAATATTTTAATAACGAAATACCTATTACTAGTTATAAGTTAAAAAAGCGCATATTGAAAGAGAAAGTAAAACCTTATATGTGTGAAAAATGTGGATTAAAAAAATGGAATGATGAAATTATTCCATTAGAACTTCATCACATTGATGGCAATAATAAAGATAATTCTCTTAGTAATTTACAGTTGCTATGTCCAAATTGCCACGCTTTAACAAATAACTACAGAAATCGCAAATAAGGTGTAGAGACTTGACGGGCAATACCTAAGTCATTATTTCTGATATGGTAAAGAGAAAGTCCAGACTACAAACATACAAGTGGTAGTGAAAACTATAGTAGTAAGAAAATCCTGCGGGTGTTAAAACCCGTGCCGGTTCAAGTCCGGCCTTGGGCACCAAATTGAATTTTACTCGAAATTTTGAGTTGATATTGCACAGTAATTGTGCAAAGATGTACTTTTTTACAAAAAATGCACAATATTTCGAAAATGCTGTGCATTTTTTATTTACTTTTATAGGTTCCATTATTTTCACCTCTAAATTAATCTTAAAATAATTTCTTTATAAAGATAATTATGTTAAAATAAATACGAGGAGTGTATCTTATGAAATATTTTAAACTAAAAAGTGATGAAGAACTAATTAAAATAGCGGCCAACATCGAAGTAGAAGCAAACGATAATCACTTTATTTTAACATTATTTTTAACTACCAAAAGATTAGTACTCATGCATAATGTAAACAAAGAATTAGAATTTAACACTTTTCTAGCCTCTAGAATGGTTGATATTCCCGAGAATTTAGAAGTAGCCTTCACTATCAATTTAGATAAAATAAACATAGAATATATCGCCGGAAAAAATATCATAACATTTAAAGATAATGATAACAAACTAATATTATATAGTGAAAATATTAAAAAGCTGATAGGAGAGTATTATGTCAAAAATAATGGATGAATTAAAAAGAGAATACCAAGAAACAAAGAAAAGTAGTATTATTGTTTATTTTATTCTACGTTTTTTAGTAATATTATGTTTAGTAAGACAAATAATGTTAGGACATCTTGATAGTGCTTTATTATGTGTTTTATCTTTATTTTTGCTTTTACTACCCATTGTAATTCAAAGAAGATTTAAAATAACTTTACCCAATACTTTAGAAACTATCATCTACATTTTTATTTTTGCTGCTGAAATACTAGGTGAAATTTATAATTTCTATGGTCATATTGCTAATTGGGATTTAATGCTTCACACTCTAAATGGCTTTTTATGTGCTGCGATCGGTTTATCACTAATTGATTTATTAAATAATAACAGTAAAAGTATTAAATTATCATCATTATATGTGGCCCTAGCTTCTTTTTGTTTCAGTATGACTATTGGTGTATGTTGGGAATTTTTTGAATATGGTTTTGACAAACTTTTAAACATGGATATGCAAAAAGATGAAATAGTTACAAGCATTACTTCTGTCGAATTTGATCCTAACATGAGTAATAAAGCAATTAAGATTAATGATATTGATAAAACCATTTTATATAACTCTAATGATGAAGAATTAATCACTATTGAAGGAGGATACTTAGATATTGGTTTAAATGATACAATGGAAGATTTATTTGTTAACTTTATTGGAGCTACAGTTTATTCAATATTAGGCTATTTCTATATCAAAAACCGCCATAAATATAATTTAGCCAGTAAGTTTATTATAACTAAAAATGATGAATAGTGTCATAAAATAATTATTTTCACGTACGCTTTACTAGAGGTGTTAGTTTTGAAAAAAATATTAGTGATATTACTTACTTTCTTTTTAATAATTCCCCTTGTAAAAGCTCAAGATGATTCTCTTAATTTAAGTAGTGAAAGTGCCATTTTAATGGATTATAAAAGTGGTAAGATTCTATATGAAAAAAATACTCAAGAAAAATTACCAATGGCTAGTATGACCAAAATTATGAGTATGCTTTTAATTATGGAAAGTATTGAAAATGGAACTCTTTCATATGAAGACAAAGTCTTAATTAGTGAAAATGCTAGTTCTATGGGTGGATCCCAAGTCTTTTTACAAGCTGGTGAACAATATACCGTAAATGATTTATTAAAATGTATTGCTATATCTAGTGCTAATGATGCCGTAGTTGCTATGGCTGAAAAAATAAGTGGTAGTGTTGATGCTTTCGTCGATTTAATGAATAAAAGAGTAAAAGAATTAGGTCTTAAAAATACTAATTTTGCTAATCCCCACGGCCTAGATAATGAAAATCATTATTCTACAGCTTATGATATGGCTATTATTGCTAAAGAACTCCTTAATTACGAAGACATCTTAAAATATACATCTATTTATGAAGATTATTTAACTAAGCCAGATGGTTCCGAGATTTGGTTAGTAAACACGAATAGATTAGTAAGATTTTATGATGGTGTAGATGGCTTAAAAACCGGTTATACTACTGAAGCTAGATATTGTCTTACAGCGACAGCCAAAAAAGGGGATTTACGATTAATTAGCGTTGTAATGAAATCACCTAGCGCTGAAGACAGAAGTAGTGATACCTCAACCCTTTTAACTTATGGTTTTAATTCTTTTAAAACAAGTATAATTTATAGTGGGGATGAAAGTTTAGGAAAAGTAAAAGTGGAGAAAGGCAAAATAAACGAAATAGATGTTTATTTAAAAGAAGATTTAACTGAAATATTAAGTGTTACTCAAAAACCAAACAATTATTCTTTTAACATTAAAGTAGATAAAATAATTTCACCAATTAAAGCCGGCAATGTAGTTGGTACAGCCGAAATTATTGATAATAATGGTAATATAATAGATGAAGTCGAAATAATTGTTAAAGAAGATATAGTAAAAGCAGGATTTTTTGATTATCTAAAACAAAGTTTAGTATTTATAACAAGTGGAATATAGGAAATGTTAGAATAATGGCAATCAGAATATAGTTAAGCAAAGAAGCTTGACTTTTTTTCTTTTAAAATATATAATTAAAGCATGCAGGAATGGCGGAATGGTAGACGCACTACCTTGAGGTGGTAGCGAATTTTTATTCGTGAGAGTTCAAATCTCTTTTCCTGCACCAAATAATTATTCCCTGAATAGGGATTTTTTTGTTAGGAGAGGAAAAAATATGGATTTAGAAAGAATTGATATTAGTTTACAAGAAAAAACCTTTGAAAATATTTATCGTGACAGCAATAAAGAAAATGCTCAGAAGTTTAAATTGTATTTAAAAACGATTATATCTGATATTAAAGAAGTAATGGATGCTGATTTTAATTTATTATCTGATCAAGAGTTATATATTTTACTAAATAAAATTTATAATATATCATTTGATGAAGATGACTATTTAAAAATGCTTTCTGAAAAGTATAAGAAGAATTATGTTTGTAGTGCTAATATTGCTACAACGATGACCTTTCAGGGCATAAAAACTGAGGGACAAGGTAAAACTTTTGATTATTGGTCCCAATTGTTTCAAGTGCATTTTAAAATTATTGCTACTCAAGATGTAAAAATAACAGATAAGCCGTTTACAAAAAATGAACTAAAAAAATTAATAGAAAATAAATCAATATTAATATTAAGCGAATATGAAATTCCAATTGAAGAAATTACTTTTGAAAAAGAAGAATATGAGAATTTTCCTTTATTAGCATGGATAGACAATGTAAGATGTTATGGTAAATTATTAAGACAACATATATCCAAAAAGGATGTACTTAAAGATTTAAGAATACTTTTATATGAGTTAGAAATAGAGTTAAATTCTGTTTTCCAAGGAGAAAATGCCACTTGTGTAGATTATCCTGAAATAGCAGGGTTATGCAAAGAATGGTTTGATAAATCAGAAGTAAAGAAAGAATATCTTTGGTTAAAAAGAGAGCTAATTCTTAGAAAAAAGAGATAATGGTGTTATTAAGTAATTAATAGCACCTCTTCTATATAAAAAAATATAAACAATGATTAGAGAAAAACATCTAATTTTTTTTCATAATATTTTTAAACTTTTAATTTTATGATACAATATGCATGTAACTCTTAGAAGGGAAGAAGTACATGAAGTTATTAGCAAGTGATTATGATCAAACTTTTTATATTAATGATTCAGATATAAAAGAAAAAAATAAAAATAAATGCAACATGTTAATTATATTATCAGCTCTTTTTAAAACTGATAAATTAAATATAAAAAAAGTACTTGCTATGATATTAGGCATAACTTCAGTCATATTACTAGCAATGTAAACTATAGTTGCTTAAACTTCCAGCTTTAGTTGGTAGAGTGCAACCAAATTTTTTGCTAAAATTGTTTTCGAGGTGAGAGAAATGAATATAGGTGAAAAAATCTATAATTTAAGAAAAAAGAAAGATATGAGTCAAGAAGATTTAGCTAGCATACTAAATGTTTCTAGGCAAACAATTAGTAAGTGGGAAACAGGTGAATCAAACCCTGATATTGATAAAATAGTTCCTTTATGTAACTTTTTTGAAATATCAACTGATGAATTTTTAAAAGGGAAAGATATTGTTTATGAAAGAAAGCTATCTAAAGAAAAAAAGAAAAATAAAGCCTTAACTTTATCTTTATGTTTAATTATTTTTGCAGTTATGATTATTATAACTATGTTACTTGATGAAATAGAAGCAAGTGAGGGAATAATAGGAGCCATTATCATGTTTGGTATAACTTTAATAGGAGTATTATTAATCTATTATTTTTCCTCAACCCCTAAAGAAACCAAAGATAATAAAAAAGGCAAAATAATCAATAAAATTATCTTTTTATTAACAATAATTGTCTATTTTCTTATAAGTTTTATTTGGGATGCTTGGGCTTTTTCTTGGATTATATTTATTATTGGCATACTAATTATGCAAGTAATAAAATTAATTAGAATTTTAGGAGGAGAAAATAATGAAGAAAAATAAAAAATGGATAATAGCTAGTATAATTATAATATTAGTAATAATTATTGCTTTAATTAGCTTAATAATTTTTGGCATAAGCCAAAAAGGAAACTTTTCATTTTTAGAAAAAACCGCTGTACTATATGAAAATAGTTTTAGAAAAATAGAAAAAATAGCTGTTGATGTAAGTAGTTATGATGTAAAAATTAAAGAAAGTGATATAGATAATATTACGATTCAAATTACTGGTAGTAAGAAAAATCAAGATAAAATAAAAGTGGAAGAACAAAATGATAAACTTAAAATTTATCAAGATGGATCAATTATTTGTATTGGCTTATGTCTTTATAAAGAAGTAATCACTATTTATGTTCCTAATAATTATGAATTAGAATATAATCACGAATCAACCTCAGGATCTCTATCCTCAGAAGTTTTAATAAATACCGGAAATATTAAAACTACTAGTGGTGATATTTTATTAAATTCTATTAATAGTGGTTTCTTAAAATCAACAAGTGGCAACATTGAAATAACTTCGGCTACATCTTTAGAAATATCATCAACCAGTGGTGATATAGATATTAAAAATATTGAAAATTTAACTGGTAGTACTAAAAGTGGTAATATTAAAGTTAATAATTTAACTAACAAAATCAATTATGTTGCAACTAGTGGCGATATCAAAATTAATAAGTTTAGTATTAATGAAGATTCGAGTTTATCTGCCACCAGTGGTAATATAGATATAGGATTAGAAAAAGATATATTTATTAATGCTAGTACTAAAAGTGGTGATATTGATATTTCTAATACTAATAATAATCCAACTCTAACTATAACAACCACAAGTGGTGATATTACTGCAAGATAACAAAATTGTAATACTGGGATAATTGAAGAAATAACAAAAATATGCTACAATAGTTTTGTGATTGGGGTAGTAATATGTTTAGCCGTAGTATAATTAAGAAAAAAGCCAAAAGTGCTTTTTACCGAAATTGGAAATCGTGTATAATCATTTGTTTTATTTATACTATTTTAGTAGGTGGAACAGTTATCAGTGTAAATAAACAACTAGATTTTGATTATCGTGATAATATAAAAACTATAAATAATATTGAAGGTAAGAGTAATTCGGATATTGTTAATTCTTTTATAAGTGGGTTAAATAATGAAGAAGAAAGGGAAGAACCAGCATTTTTAGCAAGTGCAACTAGAGGTGTATTAAGTTCTTTGGTTAATAATGTATCAAAATCAGGATCATATTTATTCGGTGTTTTAAATGCTATTAATCAAGCTTTATTTAAAGATCGTATTTGGGCAAGTATTATAATTATTATTGGTGCTGTCATATCTTTATTTTATTGGATCTTTGTAAGTAAAGTATTAGAAGTGGGTAAATCGAGGTTTTTTTTAGAAAACAGAAGATATACTAAGACTAAAGCTAATAAACTAATATTACCATACCGTCTTAATAAAACTACATCTACTGCCTATACAATGTTTTTAAAAAATCTTTATACTGTTTTATGGGGATTTACTATTGTTGGTGGTTTTATTAAATACTATTCTTATTATTTAGTACCATATATAATCGCTGAAAACCCTAATATGAAAACCAAAGATGTTTTAAAATTATCTAAAGACATGATGAATGGTTATAAATGGGAAATGTTTAAATTAGATCTATCATTTATTTTATATTATATCTTAGGCTTCTTAACTTTTAATATTTCTAACTTAGTATTTACAAATCCTTATATAGAAAGCACTAAAGCTGAAGCTTACATGTATATAAGAGAAATATCTAAGACCAAAGGAATAGATAAAATAGAATTATTAAAAGATTCTAACTTAGAAGGAGATATATTATTAGAAGAATATCCTATCTATGAATACATGTTAAAAGAAGCTAAACATCAAAAATGGTTTAAAATTAATTATAATAGAAAATATTCAGTTACTGATATTATTTTAATCTTCTTTATTATAGCCTTCATTGGTTATTTTTGGGAAGTATTACTTCTTTTATTTGAACGAGGTGAATTTGTAAAAAGGGGCACACTACATGGACCATGGTTACCTATATATGGAGCAGGAGCTATAGCCATGTTAGTACTATTAAAACCATTCCGTAAGAATCCTTTTATTTATTTTATCTTTGCTATGTTGGTAAGTGGCTTAATTGAATATGGAACTAGTGTTTATTTAGAAATAGTGCATAATATGTCATGGTGGAATTATGATGGATATTTCTTAAACATTAATGGTAGAGTATGTCTAGAAGGATTATTAGTATTTGCTATAGGTGGTATTATTGTAACTTACATGTTAGCTCCACTTATAGCTAACTTCTTAGAACGTATAAATAAAAAAATAAAGATAGTATTATGTATTATCCTTGTATCTTTAATGGCTTTTGACTTTTACATTTCCAGTGATAATCCAAATACAGGTGAAGGAGTAACAAACGAAATAACCGAATCAAAATTAGAAGATTATATAAACAGCAAGAGAAAATAAACTCTTGCTTTTGTCATTTTTTGTCGAACTGTTTTTCTTGCTTTTTCATGCATTATCTTTCATAATATATAGCTGTTATTCGGTATTGGTAAGTGCCTGCTTTCTTTTTTATTAGTAGTTTAAACTACTGAGTGTTCAGGGGATTTTTACGAAAGTAGGATGGGATGCAAAAGAGTTATATGACTTTATTGCTTATTATAATAATCATGCTCATCTCTAAAGATAGCAATGAAAAAAGACGCTAAGTAGCACCTCACCCAAAAGTGCAGGTGCTATCCAAACTAGATAACACTTACATGTATATTATATGATATTTTTAATATTTTATCAAGAAGTTAAATAGCGGAGTACAGCTATTTATTTTTTACTTAAAATACTTTTAGGATAAGGCTTTCTCTCATCCGTCAAACCCAAAAGATAATCAACACTAGTATTATAAAAATTAGCTAATTTAATCAAAGCATCAACCGAAATTTGTCTTCTTCCAATTTCATAGCAACTATAAGCTACTTGAGTAACATTCAAGACTTTAGCAACATCTTTTTGCAATAAATCTCTATCTTCTCTAAGACCTTTTAATCTTTCATATCTTATATCTTCATCCATATTTCAACCTCCATATTTTACATTTTAATTTAAAACAAATTGTTATATTGACATATATAGCAATATGCTATATAATTAAAATGATAAAAATAGCAAAGTGCTATATTATATAGAATTAATATAGTCAAATATTTTAAAAAATTAAATGAAGCTATACTTCATAAGAAAGAGGTTGATTATGAAATTTGAAGTATTAAAACAAAGTCATTTAAAAAGGAATATTATAATTGGAATTGTGGTAGTAGCAATCATAAGTGCAGTAATACTAAACTTTACAAGAGCAAAATATCGAACAACTGAGAGTATTCCTTTAGTAAATGGAACCATTAATTATAGTTTGGCAGATTTAAATATAATAGCAATTACAGTAGATGGGGAACCATCTGATACTATACCAACTGGTAATTATGAATTAACAGAAAATAGTTATTGTACAGTAGATGGAGAAGAAGATAGCAATATAACACTAAACTATGATATGAATACTCAGAATTTAACCATAACTCCATTTACAACAAAGGGAACAAAATGTTATCTAGATTTTGTTACCTCAACAACTAAAAAAGTAGATACGATACTAGGGACAATCGAAGTAAACTTAGATACCCCAGATTTTAGTAAAACAAGTTGTACAAGTAAGACATATAACGGAACAGCAAGAACGTGTGGAGAAGAGACCGTAGGAATCTATGAAGAAACCACAAGTAAAGGAACAACATACTACTATAGAGGAGATGTAGAAAATAATTATTTGGTATTTGCTAATAAATATTGGCGAATTAT
>CALVHJ010000048.1 GCA_944327425.1 uncultured Bacilli bacterium | reverse complement strand
ACTTTTATAGAATTACAAGCATTAAAAAAATAAGTGAACATCACTTATCTTTTGTCATGGCTGTAAATACTAACATTTTTTTAATAAACTTTTAATAAATTTCTCTTTAAGAGTTGACTAAACCTAGATTTTTGATATAATTAATTTAGAAGGTGAAAGAATGAAGAATTTAAATAAAAGAGGTTTTACTTTAGTCGAATTATTAAGTGTTATAGTTATATTATCGGTAATTGTTTTAATAGCAACTAATGCGGTTGTTCCTATGGCCGATAGTGCTAAAAAACAAGTACTAGCTATGGAAGCAAATACTTTAGTAAAAGCAGCTCAAATATTATATGTTCAAAAAAGTTCTTCAGGTTCTGCATGTTTTACTTATGATGAACTAATAGATGCTAATCTTATTGAAAAGGATGATGAAGCCTATACCGGAAGTATTTCTGTTGAAGTAGATAGTGAAGGAAAATATTCATATAAGATATGGCTATCTAATGGTCAATATATTGTTAATGGTATTACTCCTGATGTTACCAGTGATGACATTGAAGCTTCAGCCGATAATGCTTCAACAACTTGCAGTATGAATTAATCTAGTTTAACGCTAGATTTTTTTTACCGAATCATTTATAATATACCTAGGTGGTAAAAATGATTATAGGTTCACATGTATCCTTTGGGAAAAATGGCTTACTAGGAAGTGTTAAAGAAGCTCTTTCATATGGAGCTAATACTTTTATGTTTTATACTGGGGCTCCTCAAAATACTCTTCGTAAACCCATTGATAATGAAACTACTTTAAAAGCCTGGCAATTAATGCAAGAAAATAATATTGATCTAAATAATGTTATTTGTCATGCCCCTTATATTGTTAACTTAGCTAATAATTTAGATGAGCGAAAATATGATTTTAGTATTAGTTTCTTAACCGAAGAAATAAAAAGATGTGAAGAAATGAAGATTAAATACATTGTCCTTCATCCGGGCTCAAGTGTTGGTATAGCTAAAGATATTGCTCTAGATAATATTGCTTTAGCTCTAAATAAAATATTAAAAAATGCTAAAACAGTTACTATTCTCTTAGAAACCATGGCAGGAAAGGGGACTGAATTAGGCTGTACTTTAGAAGAAATTAAATATTTAATTGATCATGTTGATAAAAAAGAGTTAATTGGTGTTTGTCTTGATACATGTCATTTAAACGATGCTGGCTATGATATGCATAATTTTGATGAGTTTTTACAAAGTTTTGATGAAATAATAGGGATAAACTATATCAAGTGTATTCATGTTAATGATAGTAAAAACATTAAAGGAGCTCATAAAGATCGTCATGCCAATATTGGCTATGGCGAAGTTGGTTTTGACTCTTTAATTAAAATTATTAATAATGAATCACTAAAAAACATACCCAAAATACTTGAAACACCATATATAGGTGATACTGATGATGATAAAACAAGAATATATCCCCCATATAAATTTGAAATAGCCATGATTAAAGAAGATAAATTTAATCCCAATCTAATGAGTGACATAAGAGACTACTATAAATTAAATCCATTAAAATAATAAAAACGATAAACTTTATAAAAAAGTTTATCAGTTTTGTTAAATAAAAGAAGAATAACGAGAGCTATATTCCAAAAATAGCTTTTTTATTTTTTCAAAGTTTTCTTTACTAAACCTATCTTTATAGCGGTCTAAATTAAGTAATTTAGGATTCTTAATCACTTGTTCCCAATTCTTATTAATAAATTCATAAACAAAATTAAGTTCCTCCCCACTTAAATAAATATTTTTACTAACCGCAAAATTATTAACATCTTGTATAGTCATTCTTCCCATATATGCTTTAATTAAATTATACATAATACCACCTAATATATTGTATGAAAAAAACAAATTTTTAAATACTAATAATGGTGATATCTATGCCTAAAAAAGTAATATTTATCTCACTATCTTTAGTTATAATTTTTTCATTTTTTCTTTACCGTGTCTATGATTTAGCTTACAAAAATAAAGATACATATATAACTAAAGCTCAAAATATTAATGAAGTTTATGTAACCGGTTCTAGTGCTCCTAGAGGAAGAATACTTGATGTAAATGGTAAAGTTCTAGTAGACAATATCGGCATAAATACTATTTACTATCACAAGCCATCAAACATAACTTTAAATGACGAATTATTAATCGCCGAAAAACTAGTTATTCTTACCAATTATGAATATACCTATGATGAGTCAAAACTAAAAGAATTTTATCTGATTAAATACCAAGATGAAACAGACCAATTAATAACTGACCAAGAAATAGAGTTATATAACGAAAGAAAATTAACAAGTGATGACTTAACAACTAAAAAATTAGAACGTATAACCAGTGAAATGTTAGATAAAATGAGTACTTTAGAAAAATATAGTTCATACTTTTATTATTTAATGAATGAAGGATATAGTTATGATAATAAATGTTTAATTAAAGGAGTAGACGATAAAGTTTATGCTAGCATTTTAGAAAGTGATTTACCAGGAATTTTTGGAGAAATGTCTTGGTCTCGTAATTATTTATATGATGATACATTAAAAACTATTTTTGGAGAAATATCTAATTCTTTACCCGCGGAAAAACAAGAATTATTAAATGAAGGCTATAGTTTAACTGACAAAGTTGGTATTAGTGGCTTAGAAGAATATTATGAAGAATATTTAAAAGGAGAGAAAGCTATATATAAAGTAGGCAGTAATAACACCTTAGAATTAGTAAATCCTGCTAAAAGAGGCAGTGATCTTGTTTTAGAAATAGATATCGATATGCAATTAGAAGTAGAAAATATTATTAAAGAAGAAATATTAAAAGCTAAAAAAACTCTTAATACAGATGTTTATAAAGAGTCATATGCTCTTATAAGTGATCCTTTAACGGGAGCTATAAAAGCTATTGCTGGTATTAGATTAATTACTAATGGAAAAGAATATTCTTTTCAAGATGTCAGTATTAATGTAATAAAAAACGCCTATACAGTTGGAAGTGCTGTAAAAGGAGCATCTATGAGTGTTGGATATCAAGAAAAAATTATTGATATTGGTACTAAAATGACCGATAGCTGTGTAAAATTAGCTAATATTCCTGCTAAATGTTCTTATAAAAGATTAGGCACTGTAAATGATATTGAAGCTCTAGCTTACAGTTCTAATTATTATCAATTTATTATTGCTTTAGGTATTATGGGTTATAAATACACATATAATATGAATGCCACTGCTAATATTAACCACTTTGAAACATATCGTAATACTTTTAAAGAATTTGGTCTTGGTACTCTAACCGAAATTGATTTACCAAATGAAAGTACTGGTTTAGAAGGAAGTACTATAGCTCCTGATTTACTCATGAATCTTGCTATAGGTCAATATGATTTATATACTCCAACTCAACTTTTACAATATATTAATACTATAGCAAATAGTGGTACAAGATTAAAACTAAGTTTAATGAATAGTATTAAAAATAATGATGAAGTATTATTAAAAAGAGAAGTTGAAGTATTAAATAAAGTTAACTTAGATGAAAAGTATATGACTAGAATTAAAGAAGGCTTTCACGAAGTGATGAAAAGGGGAACAGGATACTGGTATATCAATAATAAAATAGATGCCGCTGGTAAAACTGGAACAAGTGAATCATATATTGATAGTGATTATGATGGCTCTTTAGAATCATATGTTTTAAGTAATACATTTTTAATGTATGCTCCTTTTGATAATCCTAAATATTCTCTTGTGGTTATAAGTCCTAACGTCAGTAATTTAAATGGTAAAACTAGCTATCGTTCACCTGTAAATCGCTTAATTGCTAGAAGTATCAACGATTTTCTCTTTTCAAGTTGAAAAATTAATGATATAATACTACTAGTTTACAAAAGGAGGTGTCCTGATGGCAAAAAATGAAAATAGAAATTATGTAACTTTAAGATGTACTGTATGCGGTAAAGAATTAAGAACTACTCAAAAAAACAAAAAAAATACTCCTGATCGTCTAGAAATAAAGAAGTATTGCAATAACTGCCGTAAACATCAAGTAATAAAAGAAAAAAAATAAAAAATTAAGTTAGGGGATTAATATGGCAAAAATAACACACAAATTATATCGTTCTTCGATTAAAGGCTATCCTAAAATAAAAGCCGTTATCATCGAACGATCAAATAAACCAAATAACAAATATACCACAGCATCATTAGCAAGAAAAAAGAAAAAAAGAAGAGGAATATTTAGAAAAAGTGAGGAGTGAAGAGTTTGAATATTAATATTAATGATATTAAAAACGGAATGACTATTATTATGGATAATAATCTATATCAAATAGTTGAATTTCAACATGTAAAACCTGGAAAAGGTAGTGCCTTTGTTCGAATGAAATTAAAAAACTTAAGAACTGGTTCTATTACCGAAGATACATACAATACTAATATAAAGATTGAAAAAGCTCATATTGATAGAATGCCAATGCAATTTTTATATGCAGCTGGTGATAATTATGTCTTTATGAATAATGAAACTTATGAACAAACCGAAATATCTACAAAAATATTAGGCGATCAAGTTAAATTTATTAAAGAAGGAATGGACATAACTATTGATTATTATGAAGGAGAAATTTTAGGAATTACCCTACCTGAAAAAGTAGAATATGAAGTTATAGAAACAGAACCAGCGGTAAGAGGAAACACAACTAATAATGCTATGAAAGATGCTAAAATTGAGACTGGCTATGTTGTGAAAGTTCCTTTATTCATTAGTACTGGTGAAAAAATTATTATATCTACTAAAGACGGTAAATACTCATCTAGAGCTTAAATTATTACTAATTTAAGTTTTCTTTTTATATTAGCATTAGTGAGGTGATATTAATGAATGTAAATAAAATAAAAAATGAATTGATTAAGCAAAAAGAATCTAAATTTAAAGGTAATATATATCATTATTCACAAGTTAATTTTGCATATAATTCTAATAAGATAGAAGGAAGTAGATTAACAAGCGAACAAACAGAAGCAATATTTGCTACATCCTCTTTTATTCCCCAAAATGAAACTATAATTAAATTAGATGATTTAACTGAAACTAAAAACCATTTTAAATTATTTGATTATATGTTAGAAAACGTAGATAGCCTATTAACGAAAGAAATGATAATTGAAATGAATAAGATATTAAAAAGAAATACAAGTGACGAAGAAAATCCTAGATATAATGTTGGAGGATTTAAAATTGTCCCTAATATAATAGGCACAGTTAATGTTATTGATACTACAAGACCAGAAGATGTAGAAGTGGAAATGGAAGAATTGTTAAGTAAATATAATTTTAAAACTAATATTACTTTAGAAGATATCATTGATTTTCATTATAAGTTTGAAAGAATACATCCGTTTAGCGATTAAACGGTCGTGTGGGTAGAATGATAATGTTTAAAGAATGTTTAAGAAATAACATTATGCCATTTATTGTATTAGATGACGATAAACCTTATTATATGCGAGGCTTAAAAGAATATGAAAGTGATAAAATGTTTTTAGTTGATACAGTAAAACATGAACAAGATTTATATGAAAAAATATGTAATGAACTATTAGATTTTGAAATAGAAGAAAAATAATAAAGATAAGCAAGCGATCCAATCTTGCTTTTTCTATGTAAAAATGAGTAAAATCTCTTTTTTAACAATGTCATCTTTGCTATAATATTCATAGTGGGGTGATATTATGTTAGTGCCATTAAAAATTATAACAGAATACAGTTTATTAAAAAGTACGATTAAAATAGATTCTTTAATAGAATTTTTAAAAAAGCATAATATTACCAGTTGCGCTATATGTGACGATAATTTATTTGGGGTAATGGAATTTTTTACCAAAATGGTTTTTAACAACTTAAAACCTATTATTGGTCTTACTATTACTATTGATAACTATGAAATATATTTGTATCCTAAAAATAATAACGGTTATAAAAATTTATTAAAAATTCACACTTTAAAAGAAACTAAAGAACTTACTTGGGATACTTTAGCTATATATTTAACCGATATCAAAATTGTTTTACCCTATAATAGTTATAGTTTGCAAACTAAGTATCCTGATGCCTATTTAGCTTATCAAAATGATACAGAAAAAATTGAAGCTTTATTAAAGTCTAGTAATTGTCTTTATATAAGACCAGCTAGATGTCTAACAGAACATGACACTATTTATTTAAGATTTTTAGAAGCTATTGATAAAGGCTGTAAAATTAAAGAAATAACCAGAGATTATTCTAATCTTTATTTAAATTTACTAGTCAAAGAAGAAGATGCAATAACTTCTCTTAATTTCGTGAAAGATATATCTCTAAATATAAATCAAAAAGGAAATTACATTCCTATATATAATAAGGATATTGATTCATATGAATACTTAAGTAATTTAGCTAAAAAAGGTTTAACTAAAAGATTAAATGGTCGTATCCCTGAAAAATACTTACAAAGATTAAACTATGAATTAAGTGTTATCAACAATATGGGGTTTACTGATTATTTTTTAATTGTTTATGACTATGTTTTGTATGCCAAAAAATCAGGAATATTAGTAGGACCTGGAAGAGGGAGTGCAGCAGGTTCTTTAGTAAGTTTTTCTATTGGCATAACTAATATCGATCCTCTTAAATACAATTTGTTATTTGAAAGATTTTTAAATCCAGAAAGAATCAGCATGCCTGATATTGATATTGATTTTGAATACACCAAACGCGGTCAAGTTATTGATTATGTAAGAAAAAAATATGGTTTTAAAAATGTTGCCCCAATTATAACTTTTGGCACACTTGCTTCCAAACAAGCTTTAAGAGATACTGGCAAAATATTTGCCATCGAAAGTACTTTAATAGATCGTCTTGTTAGTCTAATTGATGCCAAAGCATCTTTAAAAGCTAATCTAGAAAAAAAAGAAGTAAAAGAATTTCTTCATCAATTTGAAACTTTAAAAGAAGTTTACCAAGTTGCCTTAAAATTAGAAGGCTTAAAAAGACATATTTCTACCCATGCTGCCGGTGTTGTTATAGCAAATACTTCCCTAGATGATGTAATACCACTATCATTAAATGCTGCTTCTTTTATGACTGGCGTAACGATGGAATATTTAGAACCTCTAGGTTTATTAAAAATGGATTTTTTAGCTTTAAGAAACTTAACCATTATTGCTAATGTTCTTGACTTAATAAAAGAAAATACTGGCCATCATCTAGATTTAAATAAGATCAACCTAAACGATCCGGAAATTTTTAAACTGTTTAGTAATGCTGATACCGAAGGGATATTTCAATACGAAAGTAGTGGTATGAAAAATTTAATGAAAAAATTAAAACCTTCTAGTTTTTCTGATCTTATCGCGGCAGTTGCTCTATTTCGACCTGGTCCTATGGATAATATTGATTTATTTGTAAGAAGAAAACACGGCCTAGAAAAAGTTACTTATCTCACCTCTTCTTTAGAACCCATTTTAAAAGAAACATATGGAGTAATTGTCTACCAAGAACAAGTAATGCAAATCCTAGTAAGTGTTGGTGGTTATAGTTATGCTGAAGCTGACAACATAAGAAGAGCCATGTCAAAGAAAAAAGAAAGTGTAATTATAGCGGATAAAGAGCACTTTATTAGTAATGCTCTAAAAAGAGGTTACTCTAAAGATGTTGCTACTAAAATTTATGATTTAATATTAAAATTTGCTAATTATGGCTTTAATAAAGCTCATTCTGTTAGTTATGCTCTTATCGGTTATGAGATGGCTTACTTAAAAGTTAAGTTTCCTCTTTATTTTATTACGAACTTACTTAATATGAGTTTAGGAAGTGACATTAAAACCAAAGAATACATTGAAGAAGCTCGAAAAAAAGGTATAAAAATATTAAAACCTGATATTAATAAGGCCCTAAATACTTATAAAGTAGTAGAGAAAAATCTAATGATACCTTTAGGTAGTATTAAAAATTTAGGAACATCTTCTTCGCTCGCCATTTTAGAAGAACGAAACAAAAATGGTGAATTTAAAGACTATCTAGATTTTGTTTCTAGAGTTTATGGCAAGAGTAACAACAAAAAAACAATTATTTCTTTAATTGATGCCGGAGCTTTAGATGTCTTTAATTTAACTAAACAAACCATGATTGAAAACTTAGAAGCAGCCACAAATTACGCTAGTCTAATAAATGATCTAGATGCTTCTTTTGTTACTAAACCAATTTTAACTAATTATGAAGAGTATGATGAGGAAATATTAAGAAGAAAAGAATTTAACTCATATGGCTTTTATGTTAATAATCATCCTGTAAGTAAATACAACGATAAAAGTATTATGAAATTAAACACTCTAAAATTTAATTTTAATAAACGGGTAAAATGTGTTGTACTTGTGGAAAAAATAAAAACGATTAAGACCAAAAAAAGTGATAACATGGCTTTTATTACCGCATCAGATGAAACAGGAAGTGGTGAATTTGTTATGTTTCCTAATGGTTATTTTCTTCTTAAAAATATCAAAAATGGTGATATAATACTAATACAAGGTTTAGTAACCAAAAGATACGATAGCTATCAAATTAATATAAATGGATTACAGAAAGTAGTAGGTGATAATAATGCATGATTTAAATTCTTTTTTCAAAAGTATTAAATTTGTGCCTGAAAGTAATGTTTTTGAAAATGTTTCTATAAAAAAAGTTGTTTTAAACAAAAAAGAAGAGGTTTTTAATGTTTATCTTCATTCTAGCGAAGTCTTACCAATAGATGATGTTGATGCTTTATTATCATCTAGTAAAAACAAAATAAATGGTGAGTATAAGTGTAATATAATTATGGACTATGATGAAATTAAAAATGAAGACTGTCTTAATTATGTCCAAAAAATAGTTCTAAGATTAACCGAAAAAAAGCCATCTTTAATAAGTTTAGTAGAATGTGTACCTGTAATAGATGATGATCTTATTATTTTTGAAGTAATGAGCCCTGCTGAAGAAGAAAGCATCAAAAAAGAAGAGGCTAATATTCGTAAAATATTAAATAGTTATGGCTTAAAAGATTATTTAATAACCACCAAATTAAATGAAGAGCTAAGAAAGAATATTACCGAAGAATTAAACAAAGTTAGAGCTCCTATTAAATTTCAAGAAGTAATTCCGGAGTTTAAACCGGGAAGTGTTATTATTGGTAAAGCTATTACGAAGGAAAGTATAAATATTGCGGTGATTAATAATGTTGGCCGAAATATAACTGTTGAAGGCTATATCGAATCAATATCTGTTTTAGAAAGAGAAAACATCAACATTATCAGCTTAAATATTAATGATAACACTAAAAGCTTATTAGTTAAAATATTTTTAAAAGATAAAGATGAATATTTAAAAATAAAAGAAGTTTTAAAAGAAGATGAATGGTTTCGCCTTAATGGTAATATTGAGTTTGATTCTTATTCTAAATGTTTAGCCATGAGTGTTCGTAACTTAGAAAAAATCGATAATAGAGAAATAATTATTCAAAAAAATGAAAACACCAATATTATTTTAGGAAGTCACACTGAAGGAAGTGTTACCCCCATTGATAATATTTT
>CALVHJ010000047.1 GCA_944327425.1 uncultured Bacilli bacterium | reverse complement strand
TTACTTGATGTTACTGTTGTATATGATGAGCCATTATTACTACTAAATTTATATTGATATATCCCACTATGAGAGTCGCTTCCTCTTACTGTTACTGTAATACTATTACTTGTTGCACTTGTGCTTGTTATACTTATTGTCGGATTAGTACTATCAACATTATAAGCATTACTACATGTTGTTGTTCCTACGTTTCCAGCATTATCTACTGATCTTGCACATACTTTTCGGGCACTAGCATTACTTGATAATGATACTGTTGTGCTTGTTCCGGTTACACTCATGTTTGGTGTACAAGTTGTACTCGTTGTTGTACAATACTCTACGCTTGCTACTCCACTTTCATTATCACTTCCTCTTACTCTTAAAGTTAATGATCTATACCATCCATTTGATCCACTTGTTGATGATGATACTGCTATAGTTGTGGTTGGTGGTGTCTCATCTGGTCTTTCATCAAAATATAAATAACATTTTGCTTTTCTTCCACTGTTATTATTTATACTTAAGTTTAAATCACTATAACTTATAGTTACACTATCATTTCTAATATATTCCCCATTACCATTATCAGTTGTACAATAACTATTTGTATTATCTAATGTATAAATACTATCACTCATACTTGATACATAATTAGTTATATTAGTACTACTAGTATATACATCTAAAGATGTATTATTATTCCAAGTATATTCTAAGTTACTATCTACATATACTTCCATTATTCGAAAATTATAAGGTGTATAGTTAACAGTACTATCAATAACTGGTACACTAGCCGTACTTCTATATCTAGCACTACTAAAATTTAGTATTACCGCACTAATTATTAATACTACAAAAACACCAATAATAATATTTCTTTTTAGATTATCTTTTTTTAATACCTCGAATTTCATAAACTTACTCTCTTTCTTGTGAAGCTTTACTTCATTTATAAAAACATTAAAATTGATTATTATAAATGATGAGTTTCCTAGCTTATATCTAAATTATAAACTTGGATATACTAATTGTCAAGAAAAATGTAGTAATTCCGAAACTATTTATAGTTATCAAAGTAGATTATGAGAAAATTTTTTAGGTGATTAAGATGCTCTATTCAGATAATTTAAAATTTTTATGTGAAAGGAATGGGATTAATAATACAACTTTAGCTCAAATACTAAATATATCTAAAAGTAGATTTAGTTTATATTTTAATGAAAAAGAAATAATGCCTTTAAAATATTTAAATATTTTATGTAACTATTTTAATGTTTCTCTAGACTACATTTTTGGTTTTACTAATACAACACAATATGAATTAATTAATCTAGAAATAAATAAATTAGAATCTGGAAAAAGATTAAAAGAATTTAGAAAAGAAAAAAATATTACTCAAACTAAACTCGCAAGTGTTCTAAACACAGTCCATCCTGTAATAACTAACTATGAAAAAGGAAAATTTTTAATTTCAACAGCTTTTTTATATACTATTTCTAAAAAATACAACATATCTGCTGATTATCTTTTAGGCAAAACAAATAACCCCAAGTACTTAAAATAACTTGGGATTTTTATATCATAAGATGTTATTACCAACTTTTTTCTTCCTGAAGTAAACTTTCAAATAAAAAAATTAACAAGCACTTAAAACAAATCAATAATTTTATGCTATTTTGCAGCATACAATTCAGCTTCCAACATATTTATGTAACAATAATCTCAAACAGGAGAAAAAGTATGGAAGTAATTGAAATCAGAAGCGAAACCCAATCCTTAAAATTAAACATTAAATTTATGCGTGAAAATAAAGGTATGTCCCAGGAAGAAATAGCCCAAAAATTAGGTGTTAAAAGAAGCACATATTCTTTATGGGAACTAGAAATAAATCCTATACCCTTACCAAGATTAATAGAACTATGTAAAATCTATAAATGTTCAATAGATTATATTCTGGCTTTAAACAAAGATATCAAAGCATATTCCAACATGAAATATGACATTGATTATAATTTATATCCCCAAAGATTAAAAGAAATAAGAAAAGAATTTAAATACACTCAAGCTAAACTAGCTAAAAAATTAAACACCGATAATGGTGTTATATCTCGTTATGAAAGTGGTAAAAATCTAATATTAACTTCTTTTTTAATAGGCTACTCAAATATTTTTAATATATCATGTGATTATATCCTTGGTAAAATAGACGAAAAAATTGCTATTAAAAAATTAGTTAACACCTAGTTTTATTTTTTTATTTATTAACTCTTAATTTTGTTATATAATGATTAAAGGAGTTAATTATGAAAATAGGTATTTTTACAGAGACATATGAACCATACGTATCTGGAGTTACTACAAGTATTAAAATGCTTAAAGAATCTTTAGAAAAACTAGGAAACGAAGTATATATTGTTACAGTTAATCTAAAAGAATTTAAATTTTATTATGATGAATTTAGTAAAATAATATATATTCCCGGTATTAAAACCGGTATTTATGATGCTAGATTAACAGGTATATATTCTAAAAAAGCTTTTAAAATAATTAAAGAATGGCACCTAGATATTATTCATAGTCAAACTGAATTTGGTGTTGGTTATTTCTCAAGAATTGTTAGCAAGAAACTTCATATACCAGTAGTACATACTTATCATACTTTATATGAAGATTATGTATATTACGTAACTCATGGCCACTTTAATAATTTAGGTAAAAAAATAGCTATTAATCTAACTAAGTATTTCTGTGATAAAAAATGTGATGCCCTAATAGTACCTACTCCCAAAATAAAAGAACTATTCAAAAATAAATATAACATAACAAGAAAAATTAATGTTATTCCAACTGGCATAGATACTGAAAAATTCCAAATAGCCCAAAAAGACCAAAACCTACTAGAATTACAAAAAAAATATAATATAACTAACAAAGATTTTATTATTGGTTCTGTTGGCCGCATTGCTATTGAAAAGAGCTTTGATAAACTAATAAAACACACTAAAGAATTAATTAAAGAAAATAAACATATTAAGCTAATGATCATTGGTGATGGCCCCGAAACAAATAATTTAAAAGAGTTAACTAAAGAACTAAAAATAGAAGCAAATGTTATTTTTACTGGTAAAGTAAATTATGATTTAATGCCTATATATTATAATTTATTTAATATCTTAGTATCTTTTTCTACCACAGAAACTCAAGGATTAACTATTATTGAAGCCTTAGCTAGTTCTAAACCCGTTTTATGTATTAATGATGAATCATTTAAACAAATGATAACTAATAACTATAACGGCTATTTATTTAAAGATGGTAAAGAATATTCTAAATTAGTTAAAAGGTTAATAAATAATAAAGAATTATATAACAAATTATCTAAAAACGCTTTACTAAGTACAGCCAAATATTCTAAAGAAACATTTGGTCAAAATGTTTTAAATATATATATAAAAGCAAAAAATTCTAATTAACAACTAGAATTTTTTATCTTGTATATCCATCACTTACTTTATTTTTATTAATAGCATTTAAACTATCTTGAAGTTTTTTTATTTTATCATTAAGAGTCAATAATTCTCGCATTATATAAAGTTTGCATGTCTCATCTATATTATTAAATTGCCTGTTATTTATTTCATCTTCCCTCGTATACAAAGCAAAATCTTTAGCATCCCCTAACACATCAGCAATCCTTGCATCTAATCTTGGCACTTCTTCTTTAAAATATAAAACTTCTATCGTTGGTTTAAATCGATAAAATGTATCGTTATCCACATACACTGTATCAAAAATCATACTTAAATCATTGGTTAAAAAATCATTATTAATAATTTTTAATCTAGGATATTTATTTTTCAAAGCTTGTTCAAATAAGTTTAATTCTTGAAAAGAAACACTTCTTCTTCCCAAACTCTCATAAATCTTAATCGCCATATTTAAAACTAATACATCATAATATACTTTCATTATTTTTTCTTACTCTTTTCTTTCTTATCACTTTTAGGCAAAGCTTGTTTTCTTGATAAGTTAAGTCTTCCTCTATTATCATAACCCAAAGCTTTTACTAATATTTTATCGCCAACACTAACAACATCTTTCGGCTTTTCTACTCTTTTTGTATCAAGTTCTGATACATGAACTAAACCTTCACAACCAGGCCAAAGCTCTACAAAGCAACCAAAATCTTCTACTTTAACAACACGACCAGTGTAAATAGCTCCTTCTTCTACTTCTCTTACTACTTCTTCAATCATAGCTCTAGTCCTGGCAATAATACTCGCATCAGTATGATATATAATTACTCTACCATCATCTTCTAAATCAACTTTAACAGCATCTTTATCATTAACACTATTAACATTACTAGCTTCCAAGATAATTTTGGTAATCATATCTCCACCTCGACCAATAACATCTTTAATCTTATCCGGATTAATTCTAAACGTATCAATTTTAGGAGCATATTTTGATAAACTTTTTCTAGGCTCTGGTATACACTCTTTCATTACATCAAGAATTTGTAATCTTGCTTTTTTAGCTTGAGCTAAAGCTTCTTTAAGTATTTTTTCGGTAACACCTTTAATTTTAATATCCATTTGTAAAGCCGTAATTCCTTTGCGGGTTCCAGCTACTTTAAAGTCCATATCTCCCATATGGTCTTCAAGTCCTTGGATATCTGTTAATATGGTATATTTCTTTTTATCTGCTGATTCAATAAGTCCCATAGCAATACCAGCAACCGGAGCTTTAATAGGCACCCCAGCCGCCATAAGGCTTAGGCACCCTGCACAAATTGTTGCTTGACTACTACTTCCATTTGATTCTAGTATTTCACTAACAACCCTTATCGTATAAGGAAATTCTTCTTCACTAGGTATTACTTGAGCTAAAGCTCTCTCACCTAAAGCTCCATGCCCTATTTCTCTTCTTCCCGGAGCTCCATATCTTCCGGTCTCTCCCACTGAAAATGCTGGAAAGTTATAATGTAACATAAATCTCTTAGAGTCTTCAAGGCCTAACCCATCAAGAATTTGATGTTCGCCAATCGCTCCCAATGTAGTTGTTGCAAGAGCTTGAGTCTCCCCACGTGTAAATACAGAGGACCCATGCGTCCGTGGAAGCAAATCTATTTCACAAGATAAAGGTCTAATCTCATCCATCCCTCTTCCATCAGGACGTATATGTTTATCCGTAATTAAGCTTCTTACTTCTTCCGCTTCTATTAAATTAACAATTTTTTCAACTTGTTTTAATCTCTCTAGAGCATCTTCTCTATCGGCATAAGCTTCTGTAAAATTTTCTAAAGTTCGTTCTTTTACTAAATCTATCGCCGCATATTTTTCTAACTTATCTTTTATTTGAATAGCACTAAGCATGTCTTTGGTAGCAAATTCTCTTACTGCCTTATCTATTTCCGGATCAATTTCGGCTTTTGCTAGTTCTATTTTCTCTTCCCCAATTTCTGAGATTATTTGTTCTTGAAATTCACATAATACTTTCAAATTTTCATGACCAAACATTAAAGCTTCAAGCATCTCTTTTTCGGAAAGTTCTTGGGCTCCCGCCTCAACCATGCATATAGCATCACGTGTACCAGCAACCGTTAAAGATAACGTACTTTTTTCTACTTCACTAGCTTTAGGATTAATTACTAATTTTCCATCTACTTTACCAACTATAACTCCACTAACTGGTCCATCAAAAGGAATTTTAGAAATACCCAAACACAAGCTAGAACCAAAAAGAGCCGCCATCTCTGGTGAATTATCGGGATCAACCGATAAAACCGTGTTTATAACCTGAATTTCTTGTCTTAAATTCTCATCAAACATTGGTCTAATCGGTCTATCAATTAGTCTTGCCGCTAATGTTGCCGCATCACTAGGCTTACCTTCTCTTTTAATAAAACCACCTGGTATTTTACCAACCGAATAAAGTTTTTCTTGATATAAAACTTGAAGAGGAAAAAAATCTTGATTTACTACACTTTTTCCCATAACACAAACTGATAAAACAACTGTATCTCCATATCTAACGAGTACTGCCCCATCTGTTTGTTTAGCTAACTCTCCTACTTCAACAACTAAATCTCTTCCTAAAAAATCCAATTTAAATACTTTCTTCATATATGCATCCTTCCTAAAAAAGACACTAAAAATTTTAGTGCCCTTATTTTCTTAAATTTAATTTTTTAATAACATTACGATAACTAACAACATCATTTTCTTTTAAATAAGCTAATAATTTTCTTCTTTTACCAACCTTCATTAAAAGTCCACGATTAGAATGATAGTCATGTTTATGTACTTTTAAATGTTCAGTTAAATCATTAATTTCATGAGTAAGAATAGCAATTTGTACTTCTGCTGAACCACAGTCTTTATCATTCTTACCAAATTCTTTAATTAATTTAGCTTTTTCGTTCTTTGTAACTGCCATAAATATCCTCCTTATCTAAGAAACGGTTTAATCCAAGTAAAAATTTAAGGAGTAAATTCAAACCTCGACTAAACTTACATCATTATTATATTATAGAGTCTCTAAAAAATCAACTAATTTTATTTCTATTTTCTTCTCTTTCTAACCATTTCTTGATCGTCGCCAATTAATTTTTTAACAATCCTCAATCCGCCAACATCTCTTTGTTTTCGCAAAAACACAATATACCTATTAAAGAAAGCCTGATTTACAACCATATTTAGTTTTACTACCTTACCATTTTCTACTTCTGATATAACTAAATAATTAGCATTCTTAACCTTGACATTTTTATAAAGTGCATCATGTCTTTCAAGAAGTTCCCCATACTCATCATAAACTTCCCCATCCGTTTGAACAACATAATTTCTCCAAATATCAAAAGAATTTAATGGTAAAAAGTATTGTTTATTTTTATCAATTCTAAAAGCTAATTTTCCCTCTTCAATATAAGGAGCCATATGATACATTATTAAATCAAACCATTCCATTTGTTCTTCTTTAAAATCAAAATAATCCATATCCTCTTTTAAAGGAAAATTTTCTCTTACTGTTAAACTCGTAGTATAGAAAGTTCGCTTATTTAATGACTTATCACTACTATTAAAGTTTCTGCTATCTTCAATATACTGCCCTAAATTCGGAACACATACCTTCATTATTCCCGACTTTAAATCCATTTGTGGTATTACACATATATCTTTAGTAAAATAAACCTTTTTATAAGCACTATTAGTTAAAAATATTTCTGCCGAATGCATCTTATCTTCTTCAAAAATTAATGCTATATGATCTACTCCCTGTCTATCTTTTAAAGATTTAAAATCATTAATACTACGTTCAAAACTACTATAATTTCTCGTAATCTTTAAAAATCTCTTTGCTACTTCTAAATCTTTAATCCCCCACTTACATAACAAATCTAATAATAAGACCGTATTTCCCATACTAGTCAAATTACCTTTTTCTAAATTATCAATAACTTTAATAGTTTCCCCTACGAAACTATAACCATATTCTTTTTTTAATTTATCAAGCTGTTTTAAAAAGATAACCCAATCTTCAACTTTCTTAATCATTACCATAAAACCACCCTATCTAGTCAAACTTGACATATCTTCTCTTACTAATCTAAAAATTTCACTTATATCCATATCTTTATCATAATATTTTTTATGTAAAACATCAAAATAAGGAGCTACAATTTCACCTTTTTTATTAATATATGTATTAATTTGTATAAAATTATTATTTTCATCTGGCAATATATAATAAGCTAAAGCTACAACTTGTCCATACTCTTCATTATAACCAAAAGCATCAATATAATCAAATAAACTAGATATAATATCTTTTTCTTTAACGCTATATAAAGCTTCTTTCCTAAGTCCATTAAAATCTAAAATAACTCTACATAAATCTTCATCAATATATTCAAAATCTTGAAAAGCTAGTCTATACCATATATCTTCATTTTCACATATTTCTACATGACAAAGCATTCTTCCTCTAAATTCATCATTATAATCAACAAATATATTATGTTTATCAAATATACTGAGTTTATTTAAATAATCCAAAGGAACCAAATCTATTACTAACTCATAATCTTCATTAACTAAACCCGCCAAAGAAATAAATTTAAGCTCATCATCTATTTTATAGCTATAAATAGGATTAATAAAACCTAACCCTTTATAAAAGTTAACACCACTCTTAGGCATAATTATTTCACAACCATTATAATTAATCTTAAAACACTTATCCATTATAAGCCCCCATTATATAAAATAATTAATAAACAAACTAAATGGTGCTGAAAAGAAGACTCGAACTTCCGACCTACGCATTACGAGTGCGTTGCTCTACCACCTGAGCTATTTCAGCACTTAAATAAATTATACCACAAAAAATACTTCAGGAAAACCTAAAGTATCACATTAATGCCATTTTCATCTTTTCCATAGCTTTTTTCTCATAACGACTAACCATCACTTGTGTCATATTAAGCTTTTTAGCTACTTCACTCTGTGTTAAATCTTCATAATAACGAGCCTTTATAATTTTTCTTTCGCAACTATCTAAAACCTTAAAACTATCATCTATATCCATCTTTAAATCAACATTTACTTGATGTTTATCAGCAATGACTTCATGTAAATTAAGTTCACTTGCTTCATCATCCAAAGAAATCATTGATGTACTACTAAGCACTGCCTCACTAACTAAAGCATTATCTATTTCTAGAAATTGGGCTACTTCTGTATCACTTGGAACATAATTTAGTCGTTGAGCTAACTCATACCTTGTTTTCTCAATTACTTTATATAATTTAAGCATATCTCTACTTACCTTAATATCGCGGTTGGAATTTACAAGTTGATACATTTCTCCAAAAATATAAGGATAAGCATATGTGCTAAATTTGGCATTTCCATCTTTAAAATTTTGATAAGCTTTAAGAAGTCCAATAACCCCAACCTGAATCAAATCTTCTTTAGATGAATTATAAAATTTATTAGCGATTTTCTTTATTAATCCCATGTGGGATAAAATGAGTTCATTTGTTGTCATTAAATATTTATTAACCTATAAGCAGCAAGTTCATTACTAGCCACTCTCATTCTAAGCCTTTTCATTTTCTCTCTTAAAAAATCGCTAACTTCACACAAACAAATCTTACCCTTATTAGTTCTAATTGCACATTTAGTATTAAGCAGTGCATCTAATCCTGATTCATCTATATTTTCTAATTCATACAAATTAAATACCAAATATTTAATTTTATGCTTAAGCACCACTGGTACAACATAGTTATTAATTTTATAACATACTTTTCTATCAAGCACACCTTTTAACCTAACATATAAAATACCTTTCTCATACTCCATATCTACTTTTAACATATCCACTTCTCCTTTGCTACTTTAATATAGTACAAAAGAGTTTATTTTTAAACACGTTCGACAAACGTTGTCAAAACTTCTAATTTTGTGCAAACAAATTCTTTACATAAGTTAAAATAAATATTTACATTTAATATCATATGACATACTTAAGAAGAAAAGATATTTTAAAATACCGCTCTAACCTTAATCATCCTTATCTAAATATAGTACTACATTAACTCAAGATGAAATAAATTAATTCTTACCAGAGCAAAAAATAAGAACAGCATCAACTGTTCTCTTTTAATATTATTATTTAACAAATGGTACTAAAGCCATAAATCTTGCATATTTAATTTGTTTAGCAATATGTCTTTGATGTTTTGCAC
>CALVHJ010000046.1 GCA_944327425.1 uncultured Bacilli bacterium | reverse complement strand
CCAGCTTATAAAAAATCAAGAAGATTAAACTTTTCTACTTTAGAAAATGGTAAAGATTTAGCTCGTCGTCCATATGCACCAGGAGCTCACGGAAATGACCGTAGAAAGAAATTAAGTGAATACGGCGTTCAATTACAAGAAAAACAAAAAGTAAGAACAATGTATGGCCTAAATGAAAAAGGGTTCCATAAATTATTTGAACGTGCTTCTAAAATGAAAGGTGTTACTGGCGAAAATATGTTAAAACTTCTTGAATCAAGACTTGATAATATCATTTATCGTATGGGCTTAGCTACAACTCGTCGTGCTGCAAGACAAGTAGTAAATCATGGACATATCACAGTTAACGGCGTTAAAGTTGATATCCCATCATACTCTTGTAAGCCAGGTGATATTATAGCAGTTAAAGAAACTTCAATGGATCATCCTGCTATTAAAGAAAGTTTAGAAGCTAAAGTTACTCGTCCTGCATTTGTTGAATTTGATAACAACAAAATGACAGGAACATACGTAAGATATCCTGAAAGAAGTGAACTTAACAGCGAAATTAACGAATCACTTATTGTTGAATTTTACAATCGATAAAAAGCTATCGCAACTGATAGCTTTTTTCATTTAAAATCTTTTTCATCAAGCAAAGGAATAATATCTATTCCTGGTTCTTCATATGGATGTATATCTCTAATTAGATGTAATATTCTTTTAACATCAATTATATCAACCATAACTTCTAATCTTTCTTCCTTAACATATTCTAATTTATCTTTGTCACCAATAAAAGGATTTGCTTCCTTATTTGGTTTAAAAGTACCAACTCCAAGAAAAGAAGTAGAACAATGAGTATAATTACCAATAACTCCAGCTCCATTATCTAAAACTTTTTTTCTTACTTCCTCTAAATAATCACTTGGAATCATTATTACCAATTTAACTTTTTTAATATCAAAACTCATAATAAATCAACACCACCAAAAATAGTTGTATGATTTATATAAACAGTTATCTTAGCTTTATCATCATTACGATATTTATTTTCTACCCCGCCAAATATTGGAAGACCATTAACTTCCACTTTTACATTTTTAGGAAGTTTAATATCAATCCCCCCAAACAAAGTAAAACAATCTATAACTAAATCATTTGTTAATTTAACATCGCGAAGATCTAACTCTACCCCTCCAAATACCGATGTAATACTAAAATCACTAGTTACTTCATTAATTATTTCCTCTACACCAGAAAAGATAGCTATATATTCTTTCGCATTAGCTTTCGCTTTTTTAACTCTCCTACTACCAAAAATAACAAACAAACCAACAACAATAATAATTGCAGGCACAAATACTTTCCAAACTGTACTCCACTCTATAATCATCCTACTAGCAAGTAACATAAGTATACCTAATAAAAGCATCAAAGAAGATGTACCAACATTATCTCTTTTAATAAGAGCAATAATTGATGGTACTATCAAAAATAAAGTCCACCATCCTCGAAAGAAAATAGAAAAATCCCACCATTCCATATTCCTTCCTAAAAACAAAATACCTATAACAATAAGAATAACACCCCAAAACAAATTACTTTTTTTCATAAACTACTTATATAATCAACTATAAATTTTTATATATTGATTAATCCTTTCTATTTAATATTTTTTATTATACATCTAGATGTATAATAAATTTTACAACCTCCTCTATCATTATACTAAAAACTAATACAAAAAGCCACTATTAACAAGTGACTATTTCTGTTTTTTCATCGTGACAACAACCATTTCTTTAGTATCAATACTATCAATTACTTCTTTTATTTCCTCCAAAGTTATACTTTCATATATCTCTTTTAAATTAGGTATTAATTTTTTATAATAAACTAGATAACTTTGAATCATATTATTAACACTTTCTACATCCTCATAATTAAGTACTAAGGTGGCAATAGACGAATTAACTTTTCTTTTTAAATCAGCCTCATCCATTTTTAAATTATTTAAAGCATCTATTACTCTTTTAATTGCTTCATCTAGTATTTTACTTTCAAGTGTTACATCAATAACAATATAATCACTTAAAACAAATCTACTAGCACTTAAATAAGTAATAATACTATTTTGCAATAACTCATCTTTTAAATCAGAAGAATCGCCAAAATTATTAGAAAGAATTAAATTAAGCATAATATTTAACTTAACATCATCAAAATCTTTTAATTTTTTCTTAGCTATCTTAAGCCCAACCTTAGCTTTTTCCACTTCTACATTAAAAGGTATTTCTATTTTTTTTTCGACCACATATTTAGGCTCTTTCGGATTTATTATTTTAGGTTCTAAATATTTACCAAATTCCTTTTGTTCCAAATTATCATTAACCATTTGCTCTATCTCATAAGGATTAACATTACCAGTTACGATTAAAAACATATTCTTAGGATGATAAAATGCATCATAAATAAGCTCAATATCCTCTAATTCTATTTTCTTAATATCCTCTACTTCTCCCGTAATTAAATATTTATACTTTTCTTTATGATACATCGCTTTATTAAAAGCAAAATATAATCTATTATAAGGCTGATCTTTACCCATATTAATTTCTGATGCAATAATTCCTTTTTCCTTTTTTATCATATCTTTAGTAAAATAAGGATTAAAAACATAATCAAGTAAAGCATTAAGATTTTCTTTTAATTTACTAGTTGCATAAACTAAATAACTAGTATACTTAAAAGTAGTAAAAGCATTAATATCACTACCTAAAGGATCAAACAAGTCATTAGCAGTTGTATCTTTATCAACATTAAATTTAATATGTTCCATAAAATGGGCTATTCCATCAGGTACTTTATACTTTTTACCATCAATACTAAATTCTGTATGAATAGAACCATAATTAACATTCAAAGACAAATAAAAGCTTTTTACGTACTCATTTTTCCATACATAAATAGGAAGACCACATTTAGCTGTTGTAAAATAAATAACCTCATCAATTCCTTTAATCTTAATTTGTTCCATTATCTTCCTCACCTTCTAAAACAAAAGAAATATTTGGTTTAATTTTATTTGCAACCGCCATAATTTCTTCCTTAGTAACTTCTTCAATCATCTTTATTCTATCCTCAATTAAAGGAAGATTATCTAACACATTAAATACATAATTATTTAAAATACCCGCTTGATTATCTAAAGACAAATTAAGAGAAAAAATAAAATTTTCTTTAGCATTTTCTATTTCCTCATCACTAAATTCTCCCATTTTCATTTCTTTAAAGGCCTGTCTAATTAATTTTTGGGCTTTATTTACATCTTTTTTATTTATTGAAGTCTGAATAACAAGCAAATTATCATATTTAAGATAAACACTTTTTACTCCATAACACAAAGAATTTTTTTCTCTTAAAAGCTGATATAATTTTGTATTTAATCCTCCCCCACCTAAAAGATAATTATAAAAATGTAAAGTAGTAACTCTCTCTTTTTCGCTCGGATTAACAATACTATATATATTAACTAGATTAGTTTCTAAAAATTTTGATTGCTCACTAACTTTTTTTACTTTCTTTGGCTGTTTGTTAGAAACATATAAAGAAGGTAATTCTCTTGTTTTAACAACCGGATTTTTAAAATACTTAAATATAATATTTGCTACCAAATCCATATCTAAAGAGCCTACTATAAAAATATCACAACTAGAATTAAGAAGTTTTTGATAAGCTTCTGCTAAACTCTTAGGACTAACAGCCTCTAAATCCGAAATAGTTCCTAAAACACCATAACTAGAAGGCGAATTAGAATCTAATTCTCCTAATGCTTTTTTTAAACTTACCCGATTAATATTTTCCCCCACACTTAATATTTCATCATATAATCTATTTTTGACAATATTAAAGTTCTTAATATCAAACTCCTTATCTAGAATAGCCGGATTTAAAATCATTTCAAATGGCAAACTTAATACTTTTTCTAAATAATCCTTATCACTTACAAATTTAGGATTTAAAAAATTAAGAATAAATGACGTCATAAGTAAATTTCCTGTTTTATTAGTAAGACCATAAAAAGAAGCTTGATATAATTCTTCTAACTCTTTGGCTACTTCTTTCCTTGTATGATATTTACTCGAACAATCACTCATAATATCAGCAAGAAAAGTTTTTAATAAAACATCTTCTTTACGTGCTTCGTCTTTAAAAATAATTTCCATTTGACAAGTTTTAAACCTATTTGTTTTAACCGTATACAAGTTAAATGAGGGATACTCAAACTTTCTATACTCCACTTACTTCACCTCATTTGTTATTATATCACAAAATACTTATTTTATTAATTAACATACATCAATTTTACAATTCTAATCGTTAATAGCAACTTTCTCATCTAAATTAACTTCATTTTCTTGATTAACGTAATTAACATTTGAACAAATAGCCACTATTCCCCAAAAGACTACAGCATAAAGCATTATAGCTCCTCCAAATTTTTTAAAAACTTCTAACATAAATATCAACTCCTTACACGAACATTATATCGCATATACATATGTTCGTTCAATAGTTTTTTTGCTTTTTTAAAAAATAAATACATTTGTTTGACATTCGTATGTTTTTATGATAATATATTATTGGAGGTAAACAAAATGGAAAAAAAATTTAAAGAATTAACAGAAAAACAAAACAATGTATTAGATTTTATCAAAAAATTCACAGCAACCCACGGCTATCCCCCATCAATTAGAGAAATAGGCAAAGGTCTTAACTTATCTAGTCCTGCTACAGTTCATACCCATGTCAAAAATTTATGTAAAGCCGGATATTTAAAAGTAGACAACAACAAATTTAGAGCCATGGAAATTTTAGTTGATAATGAATATGAAGAGAAAAACGAGGAACTAATCAAAGTCCCTCTTCTTGGCAAAATAACTGCGGGTAGTCCTATTGAAGCAATTGAACGTCCTAACGAATTTTTCAACTTACCAGCTAGTCTAATACCTGCTAAAGAAACGATATTTACTTTAAATGTAAGTGGCGAATCAATGATTAACGCCGGTATTTTTGATGGTGACATTGTAATAGTTCAAAAACAAAGCACAGCTAAAAACGGTGATATTGTTGTTGCTATGACCAGCGAAAACGAAGTAACTTTAAAAACTTTTTACAAAGAAAAAGATCATATTCGCTTGCAACCAGAAAATGATACAATGGCTCCTATCATCCTAGATAACGTAACTGTTCTTGGTAAAGCTATTGGTTTATATCGTAAGTTTTAACTCAGGAAATTTCTGAGTTTTTTAAGTCCTCGAATAAATAATGCCTTTGATACTAATATTGATACTTTACTTGATTTCCTATGTTTTTCTTCTGGTATGCAGGCTACATAACAATAGCCGCATACACAACACATATATGGGCATTCGATGATGTTAATTTATTTGAAACAGCAAAAATTATGGTAAATTTATTTAGTTATTTTGTAATTGAATATTTTGTATATTTAATATTCATATTAATAAACTATATTTTATACAAAAAAAGCATCCATATATTTTATTAGTAATTAACACCTTTATTTTAACAACTATAGCTTGTAATAGATTTGATATAGTACTAATAATTATGTTAATTTTATTAATCATAGAAATAATTTTAAGTTTTAAAAACAAAAAAGCATTATTCTACTTTAATATTATTGTAATACTAATTAGTCTAATTATTTATGTTATAAGCACAATTATCAATAACTTAGTTGATTTAGACTATATCATCTTTGTAATCGCTTGTATTATATGTATATATTGGTCAATTTCAAAATAAGGCATTAAAAAAAAGTTGTCAATTAAGGCAACTTTTTTTTAAGCATTTTTTCTTTTTAAGTAAATTACGGCACTAGCAATTCCTACTACACTAATAATTCCAATACCAGCATAAATTCCTAAAGCATCAAATGTTTGTGGTACTTCTGGAACTTCTTCACTAGGTGTCTCATCACTAGGTAAACTAGTAAGTAAGTCTGCTTCACTAATTACATAATGCCCATTTTTGGTAAAACTTAAATTAATATTACCATCCTCAACACTTGAATTAGAAACTAATTGTAAACCGTTTTCTTCATCAAAGAAGTAAACAAATAAATTTCCACTTAGTTCTTCTCCAAGACTAGCACTATAATGAATACCATTATCAAAAATATCTAAACCATCAATATCCATGAAGAATACACCTTCATTTTGATATTGCTTTAATGCTTCCACTGTTGTTTCAGTTGTAGGATTTACATTACTAAGACTTTCTAAAGCTTCATCTAAATTCTCATCATTAAAAGTTTCCTTAGAAATAGCAAAACTTACTCCCTCAATATTAAAAGCAAGACCTTTAATATCATCATCAGCCATAACATCATTTACTATACCAGTATCAGGATCTTCAAATTCATCAATATTAGCATCATTAACAATATAATATAAATCTTCATTTAACTCGAATTTCTTATCAATAGCATAATTTAATTTGTAATTTCCCTCTAATGTTTCAGTTGGTTGTTCTGTATCTGAATTATCCTTTACAATCATTTTACCATTATTAACAAGTAAAATATCTAAATCACCTGTTTGTGCTTGAGTTGTATTTGTACCAGGTTTGTCTGTTCCAATAACTAAATCACGAGCATTATCAACAAACTCATTGTTTTCAATTATAATACTGCCAATTTCCGTTTCATCAGTAAGAGCTTTAACTTTAATCTTTATTGCACCACCTGTAGATTCAGCTAAATTCTCTTCAGCTATCTTAAGGTTTTTAAAAGTATTATTAGTAATTTCAATACTATCAAGCTTTACTGTTTGAGCAACATTATCTTTGGGGTTACCCAAATTTAAATCAATCGCTGCTGGACTTCTTTTAATAAGTTCTTCTTCTGGGTTTCCGGCATAAGATTGATCTTTTAATTTATCCGTATCAACACCATCAAAAGTAGAACCAGTAATACTTAATCCAGTTAAAACATCAGCATAAATACCCGTTTTAATATAATGGGTAAATGTTACATTTTCAATTACAACATCACCAGCATTACCTAAACTAAGTAAAATATCTTTCGTTCCCTCACCATCAAGAGTTACATTTTTAATAGTAATACTAGAACCATCTGTAATACTTAACCCTCCTGTAATTGTAAACTTCCCTGCTCCATCAATAGTCATACCATCCGAAATGGTAATTTTCGAAGCATCCATATCTTCTGTCAAAGTAAGAGCAGATACCCTTGTACTAAATCCCATGGTGCAACAAATAGAAAATAATACAAGACTAATACTTTTCAATTTCTTTCCCATATTTTTCCTCCTATACAATTTTAGTAGCTACCGAAATTAAATAACTACCTTCATCTTAAGTATATCACACCCTAAAACTTTTAGATAGTAAAAAATAAAGGTTTTTAAACTTTACATCATTTTTTACAATTATTTACCTAAAAAGATATTAGTGTTATAATTATTATAGGTGAAGAAAATGTCTAAAAAAAAGAAAAGATATAAACTTAAATGGAAAAATTTAATTGCAATAATAATCTTCTTAGTAGCTTTTGGCTTTCTAATAAAATCAGGAATAGATTTAATTAACTATTATATTGACACCAAAAACACTAACAACGAAATAAAAGAAATTGAAGATGTTGTTGAAATAGAAGAAGTAGAAGATAATGAAAATACCGAAATTATTGAACAACCAGAAGAAGAACCTGCCTTTAGTCCTTATTGGGATTATATCAAAATGAATTTAATTAGTGTTAACTTTGATGAATTATTAAAAATTAATAATGAAACAAAAGGTTGGATTCAAGTAAACGGAACTAATATTAATTATCCCTTCGTTCAAACTGATAATAATGACTACTACCTAACCCACTCTTTTTACAAATATTATAACCAAGCAGGTTGGGTATTTATGGACTTTCGAAACAACACGGAAAATTACGACAAAAATACTATTCTATATGCTCATGGTATGAGTACTGAAATTATGTTTGGATCACTTAAAAACATTTTAAGTAGTTCTTGGTATAATAACACTGATAATCATGTTATCAAACTATCAACACCAACCGAAAACACTTTATGGCAAGTATTTAGTGTTTATCACATACCTACTACTAATGATTATATCCAAACTGAATTTGCATCTGATGAAGAATATCAAACATTTCTAGATATGATTAAAGAAAGAAGTGCAGTCGAATTTAATACAACACTAAATCCAACTGATAAAATACTTACCCTATCAACATGTTATAGTAAAACAGATAAAGTTGTTATGCATGCCAAACTAATTAAAAGAGAGGCAAGATAATCTTATTTAATCCTTTCTTCTAATTCATAATATAAAGGAATAATATTATCTCTTTTAATAAAATTAACTATTAATTTATCACTTTCTTTAGATATTATAATACCAATAGTTTTATTATGATGAACTTCCTTTACTTGTTCATCAACTAATTTCATGTAGTACTCTATTTGGGCTTTGTCTTCTTTTTTTAAACTTCTTAGTTTTAATTCTAAACAAATATAGCAATTTAATTTTACATTAAATAGAAGAATATCAATAAAATAATTGGTGTTCCCATTACTTATTTTATATTGATGGGATATATAAGCAAAGCCTTCTCCTAACTGTTTAAAGAAATAATCCAAATTGGCAAGAATACTTAATTCTAAATCATGTTCATTAATTATTTCTTTATCTACAGGAATTATAATAGGATCTTTCATATCTGTAGTAATAGAATATTTTTGAGGTGTAATAATATCTATTTTGCGAGGTTTATCTATTAATCTTTCATAAGAATTAGATTTTATTTCTTGCCGCAACTCTCTAACTGATAAATGATTTTTAATACATAAATTGATATAAAAATTTCTTTTATTTTCTTCTTTTATTGGTAATAGTAAACTAATTATTGACCAAGATATGTGGGACACTGTACCACATTTTTGAAACACAATATAAAAAAGACGAAATCGACGCAAATTGCTAGCATCATAACCTTTACCATAAGCTTCTGTTAATTTAATAGACCATTTTTTAATAAGTTCATTTCCATACTTGGCACGAGCAACACCACCCTTGAGCTTCTACAATAATCCTCCCCACATTCCAGTAAGTTGTAACTAAGCTATTTTCTTCTTCTAGCTTTCTAGCTCTTTTATTTATTTCATTTTTCTTAATTAAATGTTCTATTTCTTCATAATATTTTTTTTCATTCATACAAAATCCCCTTACTACAAATAATATATCTATTATATAATAACGTCTTATTCATAGCTAGAGGATAATTTCGACAAGTTTTATCTATATTTGTCGTAAAATTAACATTTATGCCTGCTTATCTAGACTCTAAATTAGCTTTAGTAACATATACTTCAGGCTTTTCTTTCAATACAACTCATTCATCTATAATTTCATCTTAATAATAAAAGTATAGAAATTAATGTTTCTTTAAATCAACACAAACAAAAACTTCCTTAAACCATATTAACAAATAATTTCCTCTAAAATATTATATCTCTCATTCAAAACTTTTTTATAAAACGCTTTTCTAGTTTTACTAATACCTTCTATTTCAACAATAAATTTACTGATTCGCTTTATTACACTCACTATTATTACCACTCTTAATATATTCAAAATAATCTATCTTCTTATTATTTACTTTTAAACAAGAATAAACATTTTGTTAATGTCAATATAAAAATGTAGGATTATGACAATATAAGAA
>CALVHJ010000045.1 GCA_944327425.1 uncultured Bacilli bacterium | reverse complement strand
TATCACAAATACATATGTTCGTCAATAGTAAATTTTAAAAATATTCGTATTTTGTGTATTTTCCTATAAGATAAAAATAAGCAAGAACTTTACATTTTTCTAAAATCATAATTATTCAAAATAACCAAAGAAAGTTTACAAAAGAAGCAAAATGCTTTATAATTTTTATCAGCAAAGAAGGAATAATTATGTTAAATGTTGTTTTATTTGAACCAGAAATACCTGGCAACACAGGAAATATCATGCGTACTTGTGTAGCTACGTCTACTACTCTTCATCTAATAAAACCTTTAGGTTTTTCTCTTGATGAAAAATATATTAAAAGAAGTGGTGTTAATTACATTGATAAATGTAAATATTTTATTTATGAAAATATAGATGAATTTTTTAAAAAGAATAAAGGCGAATATTTTTTCTTTACCAGATATGGTCACAAACCACATACTACCGTTAATTTTAAAGATATAAAAGATAATATTTATTTAATATTTGGTAAAGAAAGTACTGGCATACCTAAAGAAATATTAAAACCATTTATCGATCGATGTTATCGTATTCCCATGACTGCCAACGTAAGAGCTCTAAACCTATCCAACAGTGTTGCCATTGGTGTTTATGAGGTTTTAAGGCAAAAAAATTATGAGGGTCTTTTATTTGACGAACCTCATAAAAGCAAAACATTTCTTGAAGATTAGCAAACAATCTTTGTATAAACAGCTATAACACAAACAACAAGCAAAATAATAAGTAAAATTATAATTATCATATTATTCAAATTATTTCTTTTCTTTAAGCTAATTAGCTGTTCATTTATTCTTTTTTCATCCATAATACTTACCTCACCTATATTATATACCATTTATATCATCACATGTAAATTTTTTACAAATAGGCATGTAAATTTAACGTAAACAAAAACTTATGGTAGACAAATTACCTAAAAAAGTGTATAATGGTTGTTAGTTAAAAACTTTTACTGTTTATTTACGAAAGGAAGATTAGATGAAAAATAATAGTAATATTACGTCTATTTTTGCGTTAGGCGGATTAGGCGAAGTTGGAAAAAACATGTATGTGGTTACTCATAATGAAGAAATAATTATAATTGATGCTGGAGTTATGTTTCCAGAAGATGACTTATTAGGTGTTGATTATGTAATTCAAGATATAACCTATTTAAAACAAAATGAAAATAAAATTAAAGGTTTATTTATTACCCATGGTCATGAAGATCATATTGGTGGTATTTCCTTTTTATTAAATAGTGTTAACATACCTAAAATATATGCTTCTAAAATATCAGCCGATCTAATAAATAAAAAATTAATTGATCGTAATATCAAATATGAAAATATCGAAATTGTTACCGAAAAATCAGTAATTAAAACCAAATATTTTACCATTGAATTTGTTGGCACAACTCACTCTATTCCTGAATCTTTTGCTCTTGCTATAAAAACACCCAATGGTACTATCTTTGAAACTGGAGATTTTAAATTTGATTTAACCCCAATTGGGCCAGTTGCTAACATTCATAAAATGGCTCTATTAGGACAAAACGGCGTAACTCTCCTTCTAAGTGATTCAACTAATGCTTTATCTGAAGGATTTTCTAAAAGTGAATCAAGTGTTGATGAAGCCTTAAATGATATAGTTTCCAAACACTATGGCCGTGTCATTATTGCCACCTTTGCTTCTAACATCTATCGTATTAAGCATATAGTTGAAACCTGCCGGAAAAATAACCGCAAAATTATTATCTTTGGTCGTTCCATGGAAACAAGTATTGAACTTGCTATGAATAATGGCTTAATTGAAGACAAAACCATATTTATAGACAATAACGCTGCTAAAGGACTAAAGAAAAATGAAATATGTATTTTATGTACGGGAACTCAAGGCGAGCCTCTAGCAGCCCTTTCTCGTATTGCTAATGGTATTCACAAGCAAATTACTTTAATGCCTGATGACTTAGTAGTCTTCTCTTCATCTCCTATTCCAGGAAATGCTGCAAGTATTAATAAAGTTATTAATAAACTTTATTTAAAAGGCGTAAAAGTCTACACTAACAAAACATTTAATGATGTTCACACTTCAGGTCATGCTAAAGAAGAAGAATTAAAATGGATGCTTAGAATTATTAAACCTAAATATTTTATGCCTATGCACGGTGAATATCGCATGTTAAAACGTCATACAGAAATAGCTGAGGCTTGTGGAATTCCTAAAGAAAACACCTTTATTTGTAAAAATGGTGATGTTATTAACATTAAAGATGGCGTTGTAACTCGTGGTGAAACGGTAAAAAGTGGCGATGTTTATGTTGATGGTTCTCGTATTGGTGATGTTGGTAGCCAAATTATCAAAGATCGTAAACTTATGAGTAATGATGGTATTTTAGTGACTATTTTAAATATTAATACTCTTACTAGAAAACTTCTTATCAAGCCAAATGTTACTACTAGAGGTTTTATTATGGTTAATGAAAATCCTGAACTAATTAGCAAAATAGAAAGAAAAATAACTGATGTAGTAAATAATTATCTTTCTAATTCAACTTATAACTACACTGATTTAAAAAACCAAATAATATTAGAATTATACCCTTTTATAAATGAATTAACCGGACGTAGACCAATTATCCTACCTGTTATTATGGAAGTAAATCAAGCTTAATGTTTGATTTTTTTCTTACTCTAATTTAGCATGTCTAAGCATACCTGCAGCTGTTTTTTCTAAATAATGAACTCTAACTGTCTTTATTGGATCTATATATATTGCCTCTTCTACTAAATTAACAAATTGATTTTTAACTTTCTTTAGCTTCTTTAATTCTTTTACAAATTTCCTTTTTTTATTAATGCTAATTTTCCCAACACATTTAAGCTCCTTATTTTTATATTCACCTAAAAATAATGTATAAGTATTAGTTTTTTCCTGATATGCATGAACAATAAAATTATCAACTTTAATATTCTTAATTTTTACCCAGTCATCAGTTCTTTCACCTATTAAATATAAACTTTTTTTTTCTTAGCCACAACCCCTTCCAATCCTATTTTTTTAACCATTTTAAATAAAGATATACCATTATCATAAACTTTTGATTTAATAAAACAATTAGTATCTTCATATTTCTCTAATATTTCTTTTCTTTTTAATAAAGGAATATTAGTTAAATCTTTATTATCATATAAAATATCAAAAGCAACAAAACAAACAGGTATTTCCAAAACTAGCTTTTTACTAACCTTTTTTACTCTATTTCTTTTTTGCAATAATAAAAAAGATGGCAGCCCATTATCCGTAGCAATAATTTCTCCATCAAAAATAACTTCATGATCCCCAACTATTTTTTGAATTTCTTTTAATTCAGGATATTTACTAGAAAAATCATTACCATTTCTACTCAAAGCCACTAGTTTTTTATTACTAACAAATAAAATTGCTCTTATTCCATCAAACTTAATCTCATAAAGATAATTATCATTTTGAAATATCTTACTTTGTTCACTTAAAAGCATCGGCCGCAAATCATAATCATGAAACATTTTTTAAGCTCATTTCTAATGCCATCATCAAATCTTTAATATTTTTAGTATTTTTAGATTTACTCTTCTTAACACTCTTACCTTCCGCTTTTTCTTTTAAAGCTTTTTCTATTTTATCGTAATATTCATCTTTATATTCTTCTGGCTTAAATTTTAATTTTAAAGAATTAACTAGTTCTACAGCTAAATCAAGTTCTTTTTTAGTAAATTTCGCCTCTATAGTAGCAGCCGGCATCACTATTTCTTCTAAAAAATACAAAGTATTCATAATTAATATGTCACCCACTAACCTAATAATAACATAATAAAATTTAGTTCCCACTACCGTTTTAGCTAATGCCACTCTCTTAGTTTTATTAAGAGCTTCTTTAAACAAACTAAAAGCTTTACTTTTTGTACTCACTTTTAAAATATAACTTGTATCAAAATAAATAGGATCAATTTCACTTAATAAAATAAAACCAATAATCTGAATAGTTTTTTCATCTTCCGCTTTAAGCTTATTAAATTCTTCATTATTAAGTGTTATATATTCATCTTTTTTATATTCATATCCCTTAATAATATCTGTTTGTTTTACTTCTTTTTTACAATGAGGACAAAACTTTACATAACGAATTCGTGATAAACACTTTTTATGCAACTGATTAAATGTTATATCATTATTTTTAATAATTGGACTCATCTCTACCGGAATATTAACTAAACCAAAAGATATAGAAGTTTTTTTCATATTTACCACCATTATTATTGTTAAATAAATAATAAATTTTATACAAAAAACCAAGTCTATAGACTTGAGTTATTTGGAAATATCAATACTTTAGCTCTTCTATCATTTAAAATATTACTAAGAGCCATCATTTTTTTAGCCATCCGCAATCTTATTTCCTCATATAAGACATTTGAAGTAGCTATAGCTTTACTAAAGTCTTCTAACTCTAAAGATGTATGACTATTATATTGTGCATATGCATAAGCTTTTTCGATTATTGATAATACTAAATCAGGATTATATCTTTTATCATTATAAACTCTATTTTTACTTTCTGTAGCCTCCATTAAAATAGAAATTATCTTCTCATGTTTATCTTCATCAAAAGGATAGACGACTTTAGTTAATATACTTAATTTTGAAATATAACTACTTATTATTTGACTTAATGCTAATTTATCTGGTTCTAAAACATTTATTTTCTCAAAACGTCTTCTAAATGCCGGATCTCTACTTATAAAATTATCATATTCTTCCCAAGTTGTCGAGCCGATTATCTTAATACCACCTCTATCTAAATATGGTTTCAAAATATTAGCTAAATCTAAATCTGATTTAGAACCAGCTCCAGCTCCAACCGCTGTATGTAATTCATCTAAAAACAAAATAATATTAGGATTATCTCGCATATAACTCATTAAAACTTCCAACTTCTTTTCAAAAGAACCAACATACATACAACCACTAACTAAAGAAGCAATAGAAACCTTCATGATTTTCTTATCTTGTAAATTTAAAGGAACTTCACCTTTTTGAATTAAATAACCAAGTCCCTCTACTATAGCCGTCTTCCCAACTCCTGCCTCTCCTACTAAAATAGGACTTTTTGTTAAAGTAAAAAGGGAAATACAAAGTTGTTCTAACTCTTTATCTCTTCCTACAGCCGGATTTACCGGATATATCCTTTCTTCTAAAAACTCATAAGAAATATTTTCATAATCTAATACTCTAGCTCTTGTTTTAACAGCTTCTTTAGGCATGTCAGATTTAACATTATCTTTTTTACCAATAAAACTATTCCAAAGCTCTAATCTATCTTGATAATTAGTCTTATCACTATTCTTTAAATCACTATATAATTGAGTTCCTTTTAATAAATAATCATTAAAAGCTCTAAATTGATTACGACACAATATTTTAATTGTATTAAAATCACTTAATAAAGTTTCATCTATCTGAGAAGGTACACATTTAATCAAAAAATCCAAAAATTTACTTTCTGACTCGCAAGCTAAAATAAAATCTTCCTTTAAACAACAAGCATTCTCAAACAGTTTTTCTAAATTATTATAAACTATATTTATTCCTTGTTCATTTCTTTTCAAAAAAATATCATCTTCTACACAATTCATTAAAAATTTTTTATTTTGAACAACCGACTTTTTTAAAACCGAAAAACTAACTAAATGAGCAAGCGGGACTGCAATAGATACATCATTAGAATGATAAAAGAATTCATCATCTTCATCATATTGTTTTTCTAAAACATCTAATTTATTATCTTTATTTAAAGAAATACAGTATAAAAATTTTTTATTATTATTTTGAAACTCAAAAGAAACATTACCTTGTTCATAAAATTTTTCTAAAAAATCCAATATGATGGGCATTATATCACTCCCTTTAATTTTTTATATCCTATCATGTAACACCCTAAAAGTCAATGAAAAAGAGACTTATTTAGCCTCTTCTATTGCTCTTGTTTCTCTAATAACATTTATTTTTATTGTTCCTGGATATTGCATTTCTGCTTCAATTCTATCTTTAATATCCCGAGCTATTTTATAACTTTTTGCCTCATCAATTTCATCAGGCTTAACCATTACTCTAATTTCTCTACCTGCTTGAACAGCAAAAGTTTTTTCAACACCTTCAAATGAGTTACCTATCTCTTCAAGTTGAGCAAGTCTCTTCATATAATTTTCCATTGTATCATTTCTTGCTCCAGGACGAGCAGCTGATAAAGTATCAGCAATTTCTACTAACACTGAAATAACACTATTAGCTTCTTTATCACCATGATGAGACTCTATTGCATTGATAACAACTTCATCTTCATGATATTTACGAGCTAAATCGGCTCCAATTTCAACATGACTACCTTCAACTTCAAAATCAATAGACTTACCTATATCATGTAATAATCCAGCTCTTTTAGCAAGTGTTACATTCTCTCCAAGTTCAGCAGCCATAAGCCCTGTTAAGTTCGCTACTTCTTTCGAATGTTGTAAAGCATTCTGTCCATAACTAGTACGATAGTTAAGTTTACCAATCAAATTTATTAGTTCTGGATCCATTTTTGCTATTCCCAAATCATAAATAGTTTGATTTCCAATATCTGTTATCTTTGTATTAATATCACGTGATACTTTATCATATACTTCTTCAATTCTTGAAGGATGAATTCTCCCATCCCGTATTAAAGTTTCAATCGTAATTTTAGCTATTTCTCTTCTTAAAGGATCAAATGAAGAAATAACTATAGCTTCCGGAGTATCATCAATAATTAAATCTACACCCGTAACTGATTCAATCGTTCTAATATTTCTTCCCTCTCGCCCAATAAGCCGCCCCTTCATCTCATCACTAGGAAGATCAATTGTACTAACTGTTTGTTCATTAGCTACATCCTCAGCATATCGCTCCATACTAGAAACAATAATCTGTTTAGCTTTTTCATGGGCTTCTAGTTTGGCATTTTGCTCTTGTTCTTTGATATAAGTAGCAATTTCTTTTGCCATATCCTCTTCAACCCGCTTCATAATTAAATCATGAGCTTTTTCTCTTGAAAACTTAGCAATTTTTTCAAGTTCTGCTAATTCTTGTTTTAAAAGTTCATCCATTTTAAGCTCTTTTTCTTGTATTTCTTTTTGCTTTGCTAATAAATTATTTTCTTTTTCATCTAAAGTAGTATCTCTTTTTTGAAGCATTTCTTCTCTCTTATCTAAAGATGCTTCTCTTTGCATAAGCCTGCTTTCCGTATCCTTCATTTCTGCTTTTTTTTCTTTAATTTCTTTGTCAGTCTCTTGTTTTAAACGATAAGATTCTTCCTTAAGTTCCATTAAAGAATCTCTTTTATGTTTATCTGCTTCTCTCTTAGCATCCTCAATTAATTTATTAGCTTTACTTTCATTTTGATTATTTTTAATTACGGTTATAACAAAAACAACCAAAAATCCTACAAAAAATCCAATTACCAGAGTTAAAATGGACATCGTGTTAAATTCCATTTTAATTTCTCCTTACTATTTTTTATAGACTATTAAAACATCTATAATTCAATTATAATCTTTATTTTAAATTTAAGCAAGAAAAAAATGAACATTTTATTGTTCACTTTTAATTATTTGTAAAAATACGTTCTTGTTAATTTTTCTAAATTTACATATTCCGCCAAGTTTGCTATTATCTCTTCCAAAATTTATTAATTTTAATTTTTGTCATTAAAAACATCCTAAATTTCTACTCTTCTTGTTTTTTATCTTCTTTCTTTGTAGCCCCAAAACCATAATGCTCTCTTATCTTTCCTTCTAATTCATCTCGTAATTCTGGATGCTCTTTCAAATAAAGTTTAACATTTTCTTTCCCTTGACCAATTTTCTCACCATTATAAGAATACCAAGCACCACTTTTATCTAATATATCTAAACTAGCAGCAATATCAATAATTTCTCCTTCCCGAGATATACCTTCACCATACATAATATCCACAGTTGCTGTTTTAAATGGCGGAGCCACTTTATTTTTAACAACTTTAATATTAGTTTTATTACCAATTATTTGATCTCCTTGTTTAATTTGTTCAGCTCTTCTTATATCTAATCTAATAGTCGCATAAAACTTTAATGCTCTTCCTCCCGGAGTAGTTTCTGGATTACCAAACATAACCCCAACTTTTTCTCTTAATTGATTAATAAATATTGCTGTTGTCTTTGTCTTATTAATAGTACCAGATAATTTTCTTAAAGCCTGAGACATAAGTCTTGCTTGAAGCCCCACATGAGAATCACCCATTTCCCCATCAATTTCTGCTTGAGGAACTAAAGCTGCAACCGAATCAATTACAACAATATTAACTGCTTCACTTCGAACTAATGCCTCACATATTTCTAAAGCTTGTTCCCCTGTATCCGGTTGTGAAAGTAACAGTTCATTTATATCAACGCCTAATGCTTTTGCATAAACGGGATCAAGAGCATGTTCCGCATCAATAAATGCTGCTCGACCTCCCAGTTTTTGAACTTCTGCTATTGCTTGGAGAGCAATAGTTGTTTTCCCAGAAGATTCAGGACCATATATTTCGATAATCCTTCCCTTTGGGAGTCCACCAACACCAAGTGCAATATCTAAAGCTATCGATCCACTACTTGTTACATCTATCTTAGTGTGCTCATCACTTCCTAATTTCATAATTGCCCCAGCACCAAATTGTTTTTCAATATCTGCTAAAACTTGTTCAAGTGCTTTATCTTTATTCTTTTCATCTTTGACTTGTTTCATATTGTTTATTCCTTTCTTAAGTACAATACCATTTTAAACGATAAAATTCTATTTGTCAAGCGTTTTTCGAACGTTTGTTTTTATAGACAAAATTCGACACTTTAAAGAATTTTATTTGACTTAAGAATCTAACTACTGATATAATAAAAGCAGTTAGAAAGAAGGAAATAATATGAACTATTTAGAACAATTTTACACAAAATATAATGGTGAAACTGATTTAGCTTATGAAACCTATGAAGAAATTATTTTTAAATATTTGCCTAGACTTATTAAAAAGGCACTAAATGATAATGATCCCACAATAAGTTTTCAGTTAACTCTTGAAAATGTTCGTAGTGGACTTAGCGGAGAGCTTGCAAATCTTATTCTTACAACTTTTAAAGAAGAAATAAATGACAAGATTGCCATTGGCATTAATAAGAAAGAATTTGAAAGTTATATACACAATATACCAACGAAGAAAGACTCTAAAATACCATACGATGACATTGCACCATTTTATAACGAGATATGGGTTTTAGACTGTAACACCATTGACTTAATCAACTTCTACTACGAAGAACTTCAACGGGGAGAATATGACATCAACAGAGCAAGATAATAACTTTGACATTCAATAAAAAATATGATATGATGTATACGCAAGAGATAGTTGCATAAAATAAAAAAGAGGAACATTAATTTCTGCAAGTAAGTGTCTCCTCTAAATAATTTATGGTAGACACTCAATCAGAGATAAAAGAGTGTCATTTTTTTATTGTCATTACCAACATGGTAAGAAAAAAATGATAGAAATAAGCTTTAGAACTTTTATAATAAAAGTCTTCGTCTTCATTCATCAAATCTCCTCTCTATCAAGATAAGAGTTTTTGCATAAATTTTCCACTTATTTCATATATTTATTTGACATATTGAGATTTTTGTGTATAATTATTAGTGCAAGTACATGGCAGTGCTTTATTATTCTTATAATGTGTTTACTGCGTAAGTATAAAAGTAACTAGGACTGCCCTAGCGAAATTATGAATGTAAACTCCCTATAATGAGTAATAAGCATCCTTTGTATTTAGATTAATAGAAAGGAGATTATTATGGCAAGATATACTGGACCAGCTTATAAAAAATCAAGAAGATTAAACTTTTCTACTTTAGAAAATGGTAAAGA
>CALVHJ010000044.1 GCA_944327425.1 uncultured Bacilli bacterium | reverse complement strand
AATATCAAGCGCTCTCTTGTGATAACGGTACATTTACCGATTAAGTTCATAACATTGTAATTCATTAACTACATTTTACTTATTTTCACCTACCATAAGTTCTCTATCAATTAAACGTAGCAACTACTCTATATTAATCATCACTTAATAAAAATATTATACCATAATTATATGCTTTTGTGAACTATCTTTTTAAAACATTTTGTTCATCAAGTTGTTCTGTTAGAGAATTTAATTTGAATACATTTCCTTAATAGCCAAATCAAACCATTTATCTGCAATACCACTCTCACCAACATCAACAAAACCAGACAGCTTATCCTTGAGAGCAATTATATTAGGCAAACTAATATCTCCATATGAAAAAACTAATTCTTCTTGAAAACGATTATTTTGCAAATATTGTAATAAATTTTGTACTGTTCCAAACTTTTTCCTGGTTTCTGAAGTTAAGGATGAATCACTTACTAATCCTTTATTTACATTATCTTCAATTAGAGATAACCTATATTCATTCGAAACATCAAATGGACAATCTGATATATTTACAGAATATAAATATTGAAAAGCATCTTTTAAAATAGGTAAAGCATTATCAGGATTATTTATATAATATTCATCACATAACATTTTTCCCGGCATTTCTTCGGTAATTAGATAATCATTGCCGTACTCTTGAATAAAATCAACTATCTTAGGTACTGGTAATTTTGTAGATAACCACATTAACTTTTTATATTCCTGAAGCAATTTATTTTCTTTCATTATTTTTAAATAAAAAGTTCTATTATCTTTTTTTATTCTAACAACTTGCGAATCAGAACAACCAATGCTTATTTCTTTCAACTCTGAGTCATTTATAATTTTTTCTATTGAAATTGGCAACGGATATTTAAATTTCATCTTATTTCCCACCTTTTAAAAAGTATATGATTAAAAAATGGAATACTACTTCCATCTTTTCTTACTCACAAACATAACCTTCATTTTCAAGTTCTTCTCTAATGCTATCATAAGTTGCAGATTCATCTAATTCTTCACCCATAATCTCACTTAATTCGGAAGCATCAAAAGCAATATCTACATAAACTTCATTTTTTCCATTGTCAGTTATATTAATTTCAAATCCTTCATATTGATCATTGTCTTCGAATACTTCTTTTAAATATTGAACTCCTTCTTCTAAAGTATCTTCTTGCTCCTCGGTTAGTTTATATGTTTGTCTCATAACTCCTGTATCCAATAAATCTTCAGAATCAAACGTTAAATTAATTTGATAATCTATATTTTCATTAGATATAGAGCATCTTAGCTCTTTAGACCCACAACCTGTTAAAAGTAAAACCATACCAAAACAAACCCCAATTAAACCTATACGTTTCATAAACATACTCCTCCTACAAATATAGTATAACATAAACTAAAAAAAGTGAAAAGTACTTATAATAAATTTTTTTAAATCCATACTAATATTGGTGAATTTTATGAATAACTTTAATAAAGAATTTATCGAATTACTTAAAAATAGTACATGTATATTTACATGTATAAAAAAAATAAAAGAAATATTACTAAAAAATGATTTTAGAGAATTAAAAGAAGATGAAAAATGGAATTTAAACCAAAATAAATATTTTATTATTAGAAATGATGCCTCTTTAATAGCTTTTACCTTTAAAAATAAAGCTACTAAATTTAAAATAGTCTGTACTCATGGTGATACTCCTTCGCTTAGCATTAAACCCACCCCCGAATATTATGAAAATGGTTATTTAAAACTAAATGTTACTCCCTATGGAGGCATATTAAACTATGGATTCATGGATAGACCTTTATCTTTATCAGGAAGAATTATTATTAAAAATAAAAACAATTATCTAAAAAAAATAATTGATTTAAAAGAAGCCATAGCTATTATTCCCAGTATTGCTATTCATCAAAACGACAATGCTAATAGCAACTTAGATTTAAATACTGAAATTGATTTAATGCCAATTATATCTTTAAAAAAAGAAAAAATGCTTGAAGAATTAATAAAGAAATATACAAACATTAAAGAAAAAATTTTTGAATATGATTTATTTTTATACAACAAAGAAGAACCAGTTATCATAAATAACGAATTTATAGCAAGTCCCCGAATTGACAACATATCTTGTACTTATGCTGCTTTAAAATCATTTTTAAAAAGTATTGGCAACGATATTAATGTTTTTGTCGTCTTTAATAGTGAAGAAATTGGTTCAAATACTTTAGATGGAGCTGACTCTAACTTTTTAATTGACACTTTAAAAAGGATATGTGCCCTTTTAAACCTGAATTTAACTTCTACTCTAAATAAATCATTAGTAGTAAGTGCCGATAATACTCATGCGAGACACCCTAACCATGATGAATTATCTGATCACACTAATACCCCACCTCTAAATAATGGCCTAATGATTATGAGAGAACCAACTAGTAGTACTAATAGTATATCTGCTACAATTTTTAAACATATATGTGAAAAAGAACAAATTAAATACTCCTATTATACCTCTAGAAATGATTATGCTACCGGCTCCACTCTTGCTGGTGCTAATTTAAAACACATAAGCATTAACACTATTGATATAGGTCTTGCCATGCTTGCTATGCATTCTAGTTTTGAAGTAATTGGTATTAAAGATACTTATTTTTTATTTAAAGCTTTAAAGAAATTTTATGAATTAGAATATAATATAGAAAGCAACAAAATAGATATTTTATGATATAATTACTAAAAAGGAGTAAGCATGAATATTATTGACTATATTAAAAAGAACAAAGACAAAACATTTAAAGAACTACCATTTACTGAAATTGATAATTTAATATTTTCCCTTTTGTCATATCTAGATTTTACCAATATTGTTCCTGCTTTTAAAAAAAATAAAATAACTTTAAAAGAAGCTGCTACAAAATTAGAAAATAAAAAGAAAGCCTACCGTGGTATATTTATTAGCAGCACTTTTAAAATGCTTCAAATAATGAAAAACACTCAAAGATATCAAGATACCCTCCTTTATAATTACATGAAATTAGTAAATTCTGATATGCAATTTGGGGCAATAACTATGAAACTTCCTGATAAAAGCACTTACATTTCTTTTGCCGGAACTGATACCTCCATTATCGGCTGGGAAGAAGATTTTAAAATGACCTATCTCTATCCAGTTTCTTCTCAAAAATATGCATCGGTCTATATTAATAAAGCCATTAGCTTACTCGATAAAAATGTTCGAGTTGGTGGGCACTCAAAAGGTGGAAACTTAAGTATATGTGCCGTTATGAATGCTAAGTTCTGGATTAGAAAAAAAATAATCAAAATAACTAATTTTGATGGTCCCGGATTATTAAAAAACGAATTTGAATCTAAACCCTATCAAAAAATCAAAGCTAAAATAGCTATGTATGTTCCCAAAGAAAGTATTATTGGTATGCTTTTATATAGCACTCCTGATTATATAGTCATTAAATCCAAAGGGTTAAACATCCTTCAACATGATGCTTTTAATTGGCAATGTAAAAATAAAGAACTTATAAGAGACACCCAAAGTAAAAGAAGTAAAACACTTCAAAAGAAAATAGCTAAAAAATTAAATGAATTAACCCTTGAAGAAAGAATAGCTTTTGTAAAAGCATTATTTGATATTTTTAAAAATAACAATATTAAAGATACCAAAGAAATTAAACTAAAACAAATATTTAAATTAATTAAAGATTTTCAAAAATTAGACAAAGAAACGCAAAATCTTTTAACAGAACTACTAATAATTATCTTTATCAAATAGTATCAACATCTACTCCTCTTTCTTTTAGTTGTTTCTTTATTTTTTCCATATCTCGATATTTACCATTATAAAGTTCATTTTTATATTCTAAAAATTCAAAATCATCATTCCAACTAGCAATTTCTTTATCAATATCATAAACTAGATTGACAAATTGAAAATTAAGGGCATCTTTATATTCCATGCTTCCATATTCTCCTTCAATTATTAAATAAGTCGCTTTAGTAGTTAACTTAACATTCCCATCTTTCTTATCATTTCTAATAATATCTGTAGAATCTCCTACACTGCCAGTATTAATTAAAATACGATTATAAAGCTTATCCAATAAAGGGGTATGATTATGGCCAAATATTACTATATCTGCTATCTTATCTGATATTGTGTTTTCAGAATGTAAAAACATTTCATACTTTCTTTCTAATGTATCAAATGTCGAAGTTGCTTTAGCAATTAAAAAAGGATTAGCATGAAAAAGCCTAATTAAACTACCACTCATATAAAACTCATAAGAATAACTAAGATTACTAATAAACTCCTTATCTTCTTTACTTAAAAACTTATTATTCCACTTTGTTCTATCACTAGGATTACTACTTAAAATATCTTTATTAAAATAATCTTCACAATTTCCCTTAATAATCACTTCACAATTATCCCTAATTAATCTAATACATTCACTAGAATGTATACCTTTAAAAATAATATCACCTAAACAAAATATTCTTTTAATCCCTCTTTTTCTAATATCTTTTAAAACGGTATTTAAAGCTTCTAAATTACCATGAATATCAGAAATTATCGCAATTTGTTCCATCGCTTTTACTCCTTTATTATTTTTTAATAACGTTTTTATTTTCTAAACTTTTTAATTCTAATCTTTTTAATAATAGCTTCTTTTTTTCTAAGGCTTTTTCTTGCATCTTTATCTCTTCTTCTTCCAGTTTAATAAACATTTCTAACATAAATTCATCAACATAAAGTAACTTCAAAACATCAACTGGTAAATACCCTTCAAATCTCCCTAGAATATCTGATAATTGCAAACCTTCCTTAATAGTATAACAATTATTACTTCCATTATAACTAAAATAATCAGCCAAATCATCTTGTGAAACACAAACAATAGGAATATCTAATTCCGTTGATTTTTGATACAACTCCTGCTCAAATCGTCTTAATTCTAAAACTGTAACAAACTCCTCATGAAAATATTTTACTTTTGCTTTTAATAAACTAGCAAGTAAATAGCCTTCTTCAACTCGATACATATCATCACATCCTTAAAATAATATTAGCATAATAGCCATCCAAAATCAATTTTTTCTCACCTTTATTTCATCATCACTTTCTAAATAACCAATAATCATAGTTGAATCATCATGATGATTTTTTATTGTTTCTTTAATTTTATCCTCATCATAATTTGCATAACAATATTTACAATAATGAGAGCACGTATTATATGAACCTATATCAACCATACTAGCACAATTACAATATTTGTTATTTCGTCCTTTCCATGTAGGATAATTATTACCTGTTATTTTTTTAGCCAGTTCTTTAGAAACACAATCACTAACAATAAACCCATATTCTTCTAAAGTATTATATTCGCTACAAGTTTGCACTATCATATTGTAAGTACGTGCTATTTCACTAAAAGCTAACCCTAATGTTTTAAAATCTTCATTAGTAAAATTCTTAATTCGCAGCACATTCATATTCTTTCTTACATTTTTATAATCATCTATGAAAGAAACAATAATATGAGATACATAACCCTCAAGTTTCGAGCATATCTTCGTAAACACTTTTAAATGATACTCTAATGTATACTTATCACTTAAGAAAATTGGATCATATCTTACATAAACCTTATCTTTTCCAAGAATACTAGATATTTTTTTAATATCTTCCAAAATGTTTCTTTTATCAACATAAGGTTCAATATCTTTTTTATACGGTGTTAAAGTAACATGAAATAAGATAGGCTTTTGAATTTCTTTTAAATAAGGGATAATAGGATGAGGATTTTTGGTACAAAACACGATTAAATCGACATCACAAAAATAAATACGACTAACAAGTTTGGGATAAATTGGATTTCTAACATCTAAAAAACCAGCTTTATAACGATTCATAAACCACGGTGTATAAAATGCCACTATATCTGTTCTTCCACTTACATTTAATATCATAAATAACCACGTTTATATTATAGCAAGAAAAAAGAGAACAGTTAAGTCCTCTTAATTAGTTTGTTTTCTTTTAATGTAAATTACTGCACCAGCAATAGCAGCTATACTAACTCCTCCACCAATCATATAAGTAGTTAAACTATCAAATGTTTGAGGAACTTCTGGTGTTTCTTCACTTGGGTTCTCTGGTGTAGTAGGTGTCTCACTACTAGCAAGGGTATCAACATAAGTTAAAGCATAAGTTGAGAATTTATCAGTTTCAAATGTTAAAGACTTACCATCACTAGCTAAACTTGTCTCAAGTAATTCCACTTTGCCATTATGTTCTCTAATAACATAAAACGCTCTTGTATATCCTTCACTTACCGTTTGTAATTCACTAGGAAGAGCAACCGTTAACTCAATAGGTGATGCTAACTCTGAAATGTTAGAAATAGTTTCATTTGTCAAAGTATTCTTTAACAATACACTAACATCAAAATAACCAACTACCACTCCATTTTCATTTTGTTTAGCTAAAGCTTCTTCTACCTTTGCCACAATTTCTTCTTCTGGAGTTTCAATTTCTGTTACTTCAATTGCTGCTGAAACATTAATTCCTTCCGCAACAGCTTTTAAAGCATCTTCATTTGTACTAGCAGCTTCTCCTAAAATAGCACTAACAGCACCTTCATTTACAACACCAAAGGTTGGCGTACTAACACTTCCACTTGGAATAGATGGAACCTCAGATGTAGCAGTATATTTAACAGTAACATTGTCACCATCAAAATTAAACATACTTTCTAAATCTGAATCGGTAACACTAGGTGCTACAGAAGTATTAATTACAACTGGAGCCTCTTTAGCATCTGCTCCTAAACCTGCAGCTGTACTATTAATAGCTGATTCACTAGCAAACTTAGTATAGAAAGTATCATATTCTGATGCACCTTCTAAAGTAGCAAATTGGAAACCAGCATAAATATTATTATAAGTTACACCTTCACCAATATTAAATTCCATATTCGCAGCTTGACCATAAGGTACCGTACCAATACTTTTCCATAAATCTGTATTATTAGATTTAGCAGCTACTGGAAGTTCAGCTCCCGCATAAATATCACCAATTTCTGAATCACCAGTAATATTTACGGTAAAATTATCAACCATTACTCTTAACCCAAGATCTATTTGATCAACACTTGAGTCTTCAATGTTTGTAACAAAAGTATCTACCTTACCATTTGTACCAGCAGATAATGATACTGGTAAAACAGGCTCTCCATTAAGCAGAATATTAGCACTTTGAATATCAGCACCATTTACAACATTTATTGTTGCTTCTTTAGCATAAGTATATGATGAAGTAACATATACTCTACCAGTTACAACAGCATTATCAACTGTAATATCAACTTTATCAGCATAGTAAAATGATTCTATATCTTCATAATAACTAGCCCCTAAAGCAGTATTAATAATACCTGATAAAGCAGCTGATGTACCACTAATTTCTCTAACAGTACCACCAGTCATTTCAACATCAATTGTACCTACATGAATAACTTCATATTGATTATAATTAGCATCTACTCCATTACCACCGACAATGAAAGCAACTTCTCCACCAGTCATCTTAATAGATGTAGAAGCAATATCAATACCAGTTACACTATTATCAGTATTATAAGGATTATAATATCCACCTAATACAACTGCATCAGCAGTAACTAACCGTTCTCCTCCTTCCCAGGTAATATAAGTATTACCATCTCTCTCTTCAATAACTATAGGTGTACCATTAGCAACAAAGAAAGGCCTTGTTTGTTTTTCACTAATTTGCCCAACTTCATAATACACAGGTGCACTTGCCTCAGTTATTGTCTCAGCATTTACCATCATTGGAAATAACATAATAGCAAATGCAAATAAACCTATGAGATATTTCTTCAATATCCTCAATCCTCCTTCTATATTTAGATAATAACATATTTAAAATTCAAAAACAACCACAAAACATAAATTAGTTAAAATTTGACAAAATTTTTAATTTAACTATTAAATTTATTTATTGTACTAACAAATCTAAAACCCAATAATTTATCATAAAACATTCTTTTATTCTTTATTAAAAAGATAAAATTAATAAGATAAAAAAGTAAAATAATAAGTAAAGCACATCCATATAAAACAAAAGTAATACCACCTAAATCCAAATAATTTCTAACATAAACAACCAAAAATCCAAATACTATAGGTATTAAAAAATAATAAAAGAATAAAAACATATATCTTAAAACTATAAATAAAGTTCCCCATCTTTTATACTCCATTTTAACATTCAAAAACCTCATTCCTATTGTAGCATACCCTCTAACTAACGGATATAACACATAGTAAATAAGAAAAGATATAAAAAATAACCAATTACTATTAACAAATATAGATAATAAAATAGTAAAAATTAAATATAATACCAAATCTAAGAAAAACACAGTTATTCTTCTTAAACCAGAAACATTCTGTCCCATTATTCTTGCTTCTTCATCTATTTTCTCTCTTGTAGGTAAATAATTATCTAAAAATCCCATTATAACAAAACCAATTATTCCTCCAATTGTATTTTGAATTAAATCATCAACATCACATAAACGATAGGGATTAGGATAAATAAAATATAATCCTGTTACCTGTGTAAGTTCAAAAAACAAACTAAGTAAGAATGAATAAAGAACTGTTTTCTTAAAACTACATTTAAAATAATACCTTAAATACATTCCCAACGGAATAAACATTACAATATTAAAAACAACTACATAAAAACTTGGATCTAATATTGCTTTAATATAAGTAGCTGGATCATTCCAAACAAAAGGTGTTTCTCTTATAAAATCAGCGATAAATTTAAATGGTACTATATTAATATAAGGACCTGTATTTTTTAAAGCTTCCTCAAATGTTGGCAGAGGTAAAATAACTAAAAAATAAATCGTAATTAAATATAAAATAAAAGTATAAATAATAAACACTCTTAGAAAATGAATAGAACCATACTTATGATAATTATGTAAAATAAAAGGAATTGTAAAAACAAGAGCAATAAAAGGAAAAGCAATAATTGCTGTTTTAATCGCTTCTACATAACTCATAATTCTATCCTCCCTATTCCTAAAACATTATAACACAAAATTATTATTTTTTATCTTACAATTTAGTAAGAAAACATAATATATTAAAAGCAGGCTTATTTAACCTGCTATTTTTTAACCCCTTTACTACCATTAAAGTTTTCTAAAATATTAGATTCAAAGGAATTTACTTTTTTTACACGCTGTTTATACTCCTTTAAAGCTAAATCTATTATTTCATTAAGTAATTCCCTATATTCTAAGCCATCATATTTCCACAAGTAGAAAGCTAAACTACCGGGTATCGTATTAGGCTCATTAACATAAAATTTATTTGTTTTACCATCTATTAAAAAATCAATTCTTACAACTCCACTCAAATTAAGCACATCACAAACTTTTAAAGATGTATCTTTAATTTCTTTAGTTAATGTTATTATTATTCTTGTGGGTATTATTTTACTTGTATCTTCCATCCCCTTAGATTTATAAGTAATTAAATACTTATCTTTAAAATTAATTATTTCTTCAATCACTCTAATTTATTCTAAACTACTAACTTTTTTAGTCTCATAATTACCAATAACACTTGCATTTACTTCAACCAAATTTAAAATAGCTTTTTCTACCACTACTTTAACATCATAATTTATCGCTTCTTCTATAGCACTTTCTATTTCTTTATCACTTTTTACATAAGTTATTCCCACACTACTACCCAAAGTTGCGGGTTTAACAACAACCGGATAACCTACCTCTTTAATTTTTTTCAAAACCTCTTTTTTATTACGAATTTATTCATAGTTATAAAACCAAGTATAATCTATAACTGTTATTTTATTATTGGAGATAACTTATTTTTTTATTTATTTATCTTGAGTTATATTACTTGGTAAAAATCTT
>CALVHJ010000043.1 GCA_944327425.1 uncultured Bacilli bacterium | reverse complement strand
AAAGATGGCGATCCAGATGTCAATATTGACACTGATGGTGACGGTATTCCTGATGAAAACTTAACTGACCAAGATACTAATGGTGATGGCAAATGCGATTTAAACTGTGATACTGACGGTGATGGTATCCCAGACATTAATATTGATACTGACGGTGATGGTAATGCCGATTTAAACATTGATACCGATGGTGATGGCAAATGTGATATAAACTGTGATACCAATAATGATGGCAAACCAGATATTAATATAGATATCGATGGTGATGGCATTCCTGATATCAATGTTGATACTGATGGTGACGGCGATCCCGATGAAAATTTAAAAGATCAAGATACCAATAACGACGGAAAATGTGATATAAACTGTGATACTGATGATGATGGTATTCCAGATACCAATGTTGATAAAGACGGTAATGGAACATGTGATATAAACTGTGATACTAATGGTGATGGAACATGTGATACTAATTGTGTTGGTGATTTATATGGTAATGCCGATTTAAGCAGTTTGAGAGTAGGAAATTATACTTTAAGACCAAGCTTTAATAGTAGTGTTACTGAATACACAGTTGAAGTAGATAGTGATCTTACCAGTGTTAATATAAGTGCCACAGCTCTAAATTCTCGAGCAAGAGTAATAGGTACAGGTGCAGTCCAATTAACAAGCGATTCAACAAGAGTATCGGTAACAGTAATTGCTCAAAATGGTACTACTAAAACATACTATGTGACTATTAACAAAGCTGAGGATCCTTCCACAAGCGAAGAAGGTGGCAGTGATGTTGAAATAGGAACTTCTGAAAATGGTATTTTAACTGTAAACTTTACAAGACCATTAAATGCTCAAAATATTTATCCAAGTGATGATGAACTAGTTCAAGGCTTTACTATAACTAATAATTCAAATAAAACTGTAGTTTATAATGTTAATCTTATAAATATAACTAATACCTTTACTAGCAACAACTTTGTTTATAGAATAGTAAAAGATAATCAAACATTAGTTAATGAAACTGTAGCTCCAAAAAGTGATACTAACTTACTAAGCGATTTAGTAATAAATCCTGGAGAAACAGCAACATTCTCTATAAACTACAAATTAATAGATATTGGTTCTGAGCAAAACTATGATCAAGGTAAAAATTATAGTGGAACTGTTGAAATTGAAATAGTATCTGCCAGATAAATATTATACAACCAAATAAATTCTATCGAAAGATAGAATTTTTTAATATAAATAATCTTGTATTTTATTTATTAATAAGCTATAATATATATTAGAATAGGAGGGGCCTTAAATGAAAGATAAAAAATTTTCATGGCGGACACTAATACACATTATTTTTAAAATCTTATCATGGGTCCTTTTCGTTATCCTTTTACTTATAGCTATATTCCTTCTTTATTATTATATAGCAAATAAAATATACGTTAAAAAAGGTACTGGATATGAACCGATGTTTTCAATTTATACTATTGCAACACCATCAATGGTACCTAATATTAATGTTGCTGATGCCGTTATAAACATAAAAGTTAATGATCCTAATGACTTAAAAGTGGGCGATGTAATTACATTTAGATCATCAAGTCCAACAAGTGTAGGCCTAACTATAACCCATCGTATTAAGGCCATTACCGAAGATGAAGAAGGCAACGTCTGTTATGTTACTAAAGGAGACAATAATAACGTTGAAGATGAAACATGTGCAAGATTTTACAATGTTATAGGTAAAGTAATAATTCGTATTCCTGGTTTAGGACACATCCAACGCTTCCTAGCATCAGGAATAGGTTGGTTATTGTTTATATTAATACCTGCCTTAATCATAATTAGTAGAGATATCCTTCGTATTACAAGATTAACATCTATAAAAGATAGTGCTGCTAAAATGAGTGGAAGTAAAAAGAAAGACCCAGCTAAAGAAGCTAAGGAAAAGCAACGTAAAGAAGAAATAAAAAGGAAATTACTAGCTGAAGATAATAGTCGCAAAGAATATTACTATGAACCAAAAATCAAAGTAATAGATAAACAAAAAAGCAAAAAAAACCATCAAATAAAAAAGAAGAGAAAAACTAATTAATATCATTGTTTTTCTCTCTTTCTTTTTCTATTAAATTCTTTTGCAAGCATTCCTTTTTTATTTAAAGCACCATAAATTTTATCATTAAATATTAAATCAAATTCCCCAATAAATTCATAAATTTTAGGCTTAAACCCTAGTTTAAAGTTATTAAGACCAATATAAGGATTATTGCTAGAAAAGTCACCAGTAAACCCATTTAAATCTACAAATTTAAAATCTTTTTTATAATATTCAAGTATTTTATAATGCAAAAAATAATTAGCATTATATTGTCTATAAAGTGTATTTATACCACTAATAGCAATATGTACTCTATTAAGATATTTAATAACTAAAGCTCCCCCTAAATATAAAGTCTCATTTTCTCTAAGCCCTTTAGTAGCAATTTCTATATCATTTTTATAATTAAGTAACAATTTATCAGAATTCATTTTTCTTTTAATATTATTATCATTTGCATTACCAATTAACAAGTGTGATAAATAATTATTTTTTTCTAATTCTTTATCATATAATTCTTTACTATTAAGCAAATATTTTTCAAAATCAACTTTTACTAAAAACAAATCACATTCATTATCTTTATCAAAAATATTATAATAATTTTTATAATAAAAATCATTTATATCTTTTTTTCTTTTAATAAAATCATAAAAAATATCTAACCCTTCTCTTCCAACCTTCTCTAAAACAAGACCTCTTTTTAGAGCTTTCCTAATCTTATTTTTAGTGTTCTTACCTAGTTTTTGAAAAGAATACTCACTCAAATTAACAATCGCATTAAATCTTGGAAATAAGCTTTCAAAATATAAATTATTTTTCAATTTAGTATATCCTAGCTCTTTCAAATAATCCCTAACAATAATATTTTGATTATAATTAACAAGTTTTGATTTAACATCAATTTCTCCAATAGCTAATTCTGGGTTTATTTTTATAAATACGAGTTTTTTTCGATAATATTCTCTTAAGGCATCAGTAAAAGCTTTTAAAAGTTCTTGATCAAAGTAATCAACTAAAAAACCTTTAGGCGAATATCCATAGCGGTAAGTAATACCAATTTTTTTTATTAGAATTAAAGCTCCGGCTCTAATTACTCCTAGTTCATCAACTAACCCCACAAACTCATAGTCATAACCACCCTCAGCCATTAAAATAGCATAATTAGAGCTTTGATAATAAGAGCTAATTGGAAAATTTCGAGCAAAGCTATTAAATTCGGCAATAGTAAGTTCTCTAATATGCATTTATTTGTACCCCCTTAAAAAATAATGAAATATTATAACACAAATATTAAAATCTGTCTACAATTTGATTGACTACTACTAAAAATAAAAGTATAATTATATATAAGGAGGATACCATGGCAAGTAAAAAAGGAAAAACATTTATAGACAAAATAAAATTAGATTTTAGCAAACTTTTAATAGGAGACATTATTTTAAATCTTTTGTTTCTCTTATTTGGAATCATCATTTACTTAAATCCCCAAATAACTTTAGAAACATCAGGTATTATTTTAGGAATTTACTTCATTATATTTGGCCTATTTGCAATATACGAATATTTTATCAGAGATAATAATCCCTTATATTCTCTAAATATATTATGGGGAATATTAGCTATCATAACCGGATTATTTGTTATAGTTGATCCATTTAAATTTTTTAAGATATTAACTTTTGCCTTAGGCATATATTTAATAATTGTCTCTATTCGTAAGGTGATTGATACCTTCAAGTTAAAGAAAAGCGGATATGATGGTTGGTCATTAATGCTTGCTATTGCTATAATTTTATTAATATTTGGTATATTTATTTTGATTAATCCAATGGCTGCAATGGATTTAGCTGAGGCAGCTGGCATATTTATTATTTTAGCTAGCATACTTGAAATTTGTAACAGTATCATGTTATATACCAAAGCTCAAGATATTCTAAAATTATTTAAGACTAATTCCAAAAAGTAGGAAAAAATCCTACTTTTTATGTATAATTATTTAAATTTTACATAAAATAGAAATAGTTAGCACTTTCGCTTGACAAGTGCTAACAAAAGTGGTATATTATAATTGTGAAAGGAAGATGGTTATGATGTTACCAAGAAAAATGCTTTTAGATGATATGTTTGATAGCTTTTTAGAAAGTGAGACTCCAAAAATGAAATGTGATATTTATGAGACTGATGGCAATTATAATTTAGAGCTTGATATGCCAGGTTTTAATAAAGATGATATTAACATTGAATTTAATAAAGGTACTCTAACAATTAGTGCTGAAAAGAAAGAAGAAAAAGAAGATAAAGAAGACAAAAAATATATCAGACGTGAAAGATTTTATGGAAAAGTATCTCGTTCTTTCTATTTAGGTGACATTGAAGAAGAAAGTATTAAAGCTGAATTCAAAGATGGCACACTAAAAGTTATAGCTCCTAAAAAAGATGAAAACATATCTAAAAAAGTAATAAATATAGATTAGCACTTTGGTGCTTTTTCTTTTTTATTATTTTTTTCTTAATTTGAGAGTATTTTCTACGATTAATTGCAAATTGCTAATAAATTCTTGTCAAGAAGAGAATTTTATTATAAAATTAAAGTGTGGTGATTAAAAATGGGTCAAGTCTATGATCATGTTATGCTATATAAAAAGAAATTTCCTGGCGGAGTTACATGGTGGCGTCTAAAAAAACACAGTGCTGTTATTGAAAATCATTTAAATCCTGGGGAAACTGTCCAATATGCTTTTGCTGGTCAAAAAAACGAAAAATGGTATGATTTAACTTCTACTGCAGTTATAGCTATTACTAACAAAAGAATTTTAATCGGTCAAAAAAGGGTAGTATGGGGTTATTTTTTAAATAGCATTACTCCAGACTTATATAATGATATGCAAGTTTATTCTGGTCTAATTTGGGGCAAAATAACTATAGATACAGCCAAAGAAATTGTTGTAATTACAAACTTAGCTAAAGATTCTTTAAGAGAAATTGAAACTGAAATATCAGAGTTTATGATGGAAGAAAAGAAAAAATATGGCCAACCCCCAAGTAATTATTAAGGAGTTTAAATGAAAAAGTTAAAAATTTTTCAACTTACAATTATAATTTTATTTGTTATTTTCATTTTTTTCTTTTTCGCATCAGCTAATTACACCAAAGAATATGAAGTTGATGATGTAGATATTACTGAGACTTATGACAAAGATAACAAAAGTTATTATTTTACTTTAACTTACAATAATATTACTTTTGATTATTTGTTTGCAAGCAATTACAAGCATACTAGAACTTTTATCGATAAAATAGATATTATTGAAGATGAAGAAAATTTTTGTTTAATACCAGATGCCCATACTTTAGAATTTATTCCTTTATGTATTGAAAATGATACTATCACCTATTATAAAAATGTCGGTGAAAATTTAAAAGAACAAATACCCGAAAATTATTTTTCTACTTCTAAAGAACTTAATGAAACCTATGAAGATATAAATATTTATAACAAAGATTATACTTATTTTTTATGGAATTATAATGGCTTTTATTTTATTAATGATAAAGAAACCAAAAAGATTGAACTTTTTGATAAAGAATTATATAATGTCAACTTAATAGCTTACACTAAAGACTATTTATTAATAGCGGATTACCAAAAAGAATACACTTTTGATAAATTTTATCGTCTTGACTTAGAAAATGGTAATATAAAAGAATTTAATTTAGATAGAACAATTTATTTTGATAGCTACTTTCCCGGTTATGAGAAAAATAAATTATATATAGTTGACAATAAAGAAGAAGTAATGTATGAATTTAATGCTAAGAACGGTAAATTAGAAAAAATAGATGCTCAAATGCTTAATAATGATAAATGGGAAAAAGTAGGTATTAAAAGTTTAATTAATCAAAACAAAACGTTTACTTACCAGAGTAACTACGAATATACACTAGATAATAATAAATTATATTTAAAATATACTAATAAAGATATTAGTACACTAATTGACGAAGACGTAACTAGTATAATCAGGGTAAAAGATAATCAAATATTTTATTTAAAAACAGATACTCTCTATGTTTTTGATCCCCTAAAAGGCAGTATTAAACTACTCAATTACTTTGAATGGAATTTTAATTATAATAATATGATATATGTAAATTAACCAAATTATGCTTTTATCATATCCTATTAATAGATGAGGAGTGAGAAAGTTGAACGATAATTATTTTACATATTACACTATTGAAAAAGGTGATAATTTATATGAAATTGCCAAAAAATATAATATTAATCCTAAATTACTAGCAGCCATTAATGGTATTAAAGACAATGAATATATTTATCCTAATCAAGAATTATTAATTCCTAAAAGTGGCTATAGTTATTATATAACCGCTGAAGGTGATACTTTATCAGGTGTTTCTAGTGCTTTTAAAACAACTCCTGAAAATATGTTAAAATATAATCAAACGGTTTATCTTTTGCCAGAACAAATATTAGTATACAAAAGTAGATAGGTCTCTAAAGTGAGACTTTTTTCTTTATATTTTTATAAGATATGAAGTGAGATAAAAAGTTAATTCTTATGTTCTTGTTAAAATTTAGTATTTAATATATAATTAAGTAAGAAAGAGGTATAAATATGATTAAATTAACTAATGATCTAAATGAAGCTGATTTTGTAACACATGCCGGAAATTTTCATGCTGATGACGTATTTTCTAGTATGTTTATGGCCAGACTATATGGTGATATCACCTTAATTAGATTAAATGATTATAAAGATGATGGAAGTAAAATTGCTTTTGATATTGGCCTTGGTAAATTTGATCACCATCAAGCAAATTATGATAAAAAAAGAGCTAATGGCATCCATTACTGCGGTTTTGGACTTTTATGGCAAGAATATGGCCTAAAGTATTTACGTAAAATAAAAGTAAAATATCCTGAAAAAGTATTTAACATATTAGATGAGTTATTAGTTATCCAAATAGATGCAATTGATAATGGGGAATACTTTATAGACGCTCCTTTTAATATTTACACTTTAGCTGGATTAATCGAACAGTTTCGTCCTAAAATAGGAAAAAAAGAAGATGAAAATGAATGTTTTTTAAAAGCTGTATCTTTTGCCGATACCATCTTTGAACAGATTTTAAATGATGCCATAGGAAAAGTATATGCCCTTAACGAAATAGAAAAGAAAAAAAGGTCCATTAAAGATAACATTCTCATATTAGATAAATATATTCCTTATGAGTATGCTATTTTCAAACTAGAACTTGACGTAAATTTTGTTGTTTATCCATCTAATCGGGGGTGTTATGCCGCTCATACTGTTCCCACTAAATACAAAGGTTTTACTCCTAAAATTCCTTTTAAAAAAGAGTGGGCCGGACTAAGGGACGAAGAGCTTCAAAAAGTAAGTGGTATTAAAACTGCTCATTTTTGTCACAAGAAACAATTTTTAGCAACTGCTACAACTAAAGAAGATGCCTTAAAATTTATCTATGAAACTATTAAAAGTTAACACTAGTTGCTTTTTTTCAACATTATTGATAAATAATTATTTTAAATCCCAAAAATTTCCTGATAGTAAACAAATTATATTGACAAAATTTGTCTTCTAATATATATTTATAGTATATAGAAGTATGATAAACAAAACATATTTTTATATTTTATATTTATCTTAGTTAATGATGAGCAGTATAATCTTAACTACGAATAAGAGAAAGGGACATTATGAAAACAATTGATAAATATTTAAAATTTAAAGAGATGTACAAAGATCATGTCATAATTATTAAATTAGGCAATTTTTATTATACTTTCCTTGATGATACCTACATACTAAACTATTTATTTGGTTATCAAATAAGAGAAAACAAAATAGGCTTCCCCTTAACTGCTAAAGCTAAAGTAAAAAGTGTTTTAAATCGCAATAACATTAATTTAATTGAAGTAATAGATGATTATGCTTATATTTTAGAATCCAAGAATAAAAATGCTTATCAAGAAACCTTAAAAGCTGCTAAAAGCAATATATTAATATCAAACGTGCTTAATAATTTGATGAGTGCCATTGAAATAAAAGTAAAAAAAGAAGAAGCTAATTATGAACTAATTAAGGAGTTTGTTGATGAACTCTAATTTTGCCCTTTTAAATAATACCAAAAAACTATTGCTTTCATCAATAAACAACTAATAAATTACCCTAAGAGTGAAGTAATATTAAAACAAAATATTGAAAGAAACATGTATGAACTCATTGAATTAATATTCTCTTACAGTATTAACGATGCCCAAAGAATAAAAATCAAATATTTAAAAGATCTAATAATTAAGTTATCTATGTTAGATTTTTACATAGCCACCTCTTTTGAAAAAAGAATAATTAGCAAGAAAAAATTCGAATCTACGTCAATGTTTATTGTTGAAATAAGAAAAATTGCTTATGGACTGATACGCTCTGAAAACAAGTGTTAAATATGAAGAATTAATAGACATTGACAAAATCATTGCTATGTATAAAATTATTCGTGCTAATACCAAAAATAGAGGCAAACTCCACAAATTTGAACTTTTTAATTCTAGTAACATCATTAGTATTCTTCTTGTTTTAAAATATAAAAAATATTATCATAGTCATTATAACGTTTTTTTAGTACATGAACCTAAATACCGTATAATTATGAGTGAGATTATGAGTGATAAAATTGTTAATCATCTAGTAAGTCATTACATATTAGATCCTGGTATAACTCCACATTTAATTCCTCAAAACGTTGCCACTAGAAAAAATATGGGAACTAAAGAAGGAATACGCTATGTAAAAAAATATATTAATAAATTAAAGTTAAATCATGATAAAGTCTATGTTTTAAAATGTGATATAAAAAAATATTTTTATACTATTGACCATGAATTAATTTTGCAAAAAATAAGTCGTTTTATCACTGATCCTGATGTTTATAACTTAATAAAAAATATAATCGAATCAACGGATAATCCTTATGTAAATGAATCAATAAAAAAAGTAATTAATAAAGAAATAAAACGAGTAAAAGAATTAAATATATTAGATAAAGATAAAAAAATTGCGGAACTAAAAAACATTCCTTTATATGAAACAGGAAAAGGACTACCTATTGGTAACATGACAAGTCAACTTTTAGCTATCTTTTATTTAAATGATTTAGACCATTACATTAAAGAAAAACTTTATTGTAAATATTATGTGAGATATATGGACGATTTTATAATATTTGACTATGATAAAGAAAGATTAAAAATGCTAAAAAATAAAATTGAAGAAAAATTAAAAGAATTTAAATTAGAATTAAACAAAAAACTAATATATATGACTTAAAACACGGTTTTGGTTTTCTTGGCTATTATTTTTTTCTAAAAGAAAAAAGATTAATTATTAAGATTAATTCAGGAACCAAAAGAAGAATCAAAAAAAAGATGCGTAAGCTACAAAAAATAAACGCACCAAATTATGAACAAGTTAAAGCAAGTTACATGGGCTATTTAACAGTAGCTCATTCCAAGAACTTACTTAAGAAATTAGATCTCTAGTTATCTAGGATCTTTTTCAATGTGGCTAAATAATAAGAAAATATTAATAATACCACAAATACCAACAATACCATAGATAATTCTTGTAATTACACTAGAGTCTTGAAATAAACTAGTAACTAAGTTAAAGTCAAAAAAGCCAATTAGTCCCCAGTTTATCGCCCCAATAATTGTAAAAATCAATGCTATCTTTTGTAATGTTTCCATTTAATCACACCCTTTGCTATTATTATGAAAGGTTTAAAGAAAAATATACATGAAATTTCTGATTATTTGATTAGAATAAATAACTGTTAAATTATTATTATTTTTATTGTTAGTAATTAAAAACATCCTAACATTTTTCTTCTTAAAATAAATTATTTTTAATTCATAATTTTAATATAAAGCAATATATTTAAATTAGAAAAGGATGTGTTATA